>SKLM01000317.1 GCA_007123205.1 Thermoflexales bacterium | reverse complement strand
CTGTCGTAGGTGCTTCGCCCGGCGCGCACACGAGTCCTTCTCCGGACCAGCGCCCCGAGTCTGTCTCTGATGGCTGTGAGCTGTTCCTCCCGGTCCTCGGCCAAAATGCGGCGCTGGCTCCTTATCCTGGGTCCCGCACCGTTCTCCGGAACGGAAGCTTCGAGGCGCACTGGACCGCTGATGGAGGAACCCAGCGCGCGGCCATCTACCACGGTAACGGCGCAGCCACGGAAGAGGACAGAGACGGCATCTACTCCCCTCCGGGGTGGCTGACCTGGTTCTATTCTGTTCCCGATCAATGGGACGAACCAGGCGTGGCCAGCATCTCCCGGGCGGAGGACGATCGACGGGTACACAGCGGTAAGCAAGCTATCGAGATATCGACCAACGACCGCTCCTTCGAAGCCGGTCTGATCCAACAAGTACCCACCGAGCCCGGGACGGAGGTGACGATCTCTGCCTGGGCCCACGCCTGGTCGAACAACGGCGGCGGCCCGGAAGGTCAGGAGGAAGACGAGGGGTGGAGCGAGGGCGCCGGTTTCGACTGCTTCTCAGAGCCTGTGGGAACTGACGGCCTGGACAGCGACCTGGAGAACTTCGCTTTCTGGGTCGGGATCGATCCCACCGGCGGCGTCGATCCGTATGCCGACACAGTCGAGTGGGGCGACGGGCAACATATCTACAACTGCTTCGACGAGGTACCCCCGGTCCAGGTGGAAGCCGGGTCCCGCCGGGTGACGGTCTTCCTGCGCTCGCGGGCACGCTGGCCGTTCAAGCACAACCACGCCTATTGGGATCGCGTCAGGCTCACCAGCGTCGATGGCGACGGCGACCACCAGGAGCACCCGTGGCCATATCCGGTCTTCGAGACCGGTAGCCGGATCGGGGTCCACTCCATCTTCTCCAACGAGGTGGGTAGCTTCGCCGACGAGCTGGTGGGTGGCGGTACCCACTTCCCGGTGGTTAAGGCGGTTGATGACCTCGGGTGGCTGAAGGGCATCAAGGAGAGCAGTCCCCGCACCATTCTCCTCGCCCGGGTGACCAGTCCCCTGGAAGGATGCCAGAACGTGGAGGATCCGGATAGCGACCTCGACGAGATGGCCCGGGCGCTGATGTCGTACATTCTCAACGAGTTGACCAACGACGCCCGACTGCGGGGGGTGGTGGAGTACTGGGAGGTAGTCAACGAGCCCGATCCCCCGGGGCCCGATGGTGATCCCCACAATCCGGAAGGCTACCGGCGTCTGGCCGAGCTGATGATCAGGTGTATGGAGAAGGCCGAGCGGTATGGCCTGAACCTCGCCCTGTTCTCCTTGAACGCGGGCACGCCTGAATGGAACCAGATGGAGGCCATGGCCGAGACGGGCGTATTTGCCCGGGCCAGACGCGGGGGGCACATACTGGCGCTCCACGAGGGCACCTTCGACACCTACGATCCAACGGACGGGTGGGGCGGCTCCATCCCGGGTGCGCCCGAGGGAGTCGAAGGGGCCGGGTCGATGAACTTCCGCTACCGCTACCTGTATCACCTCCTGGAACAGCGGGATGAGGTGATCCCCCTCGTCGTCAGCGAATGGTACTGCAGCGATGTGCGGGAGGAAGCCGTTGACGTCGAGACCATCGTCAATGCCCTCCAATGGTACGACGGGGAGGCCAGCAAGGACTACTACTTCTGGGCCACGTGCCCCTTTACCCTGGGCACCGCGCCCGGTATGTGGGATCACTCGGACTGGGAGCGCTTCTACCCCGATCTAGTCGCGCACATGATCGCGATCCGCGACAGGGAAAACGGCCTGCCCACAGCGCAGCTCCGCTGAGCTGGATTGAGACCGGGCCGGGTTCGGGGCAGTCTGTTGGGAGCGTGGGCTGCCCCGGGGCCGGTGGAGTGACGTTGACTGCCGAGGAGGAATGGTATGAGCGATGTGGGTGACCTACGAGGTGTGCGGCCCCCGTGGCTGCGAAGGCTCGCTGTGGGGGTCTGCCTGGCGGGTGTGCTGGTCAGTGTGTCGGTCGCCGAGGGCCCCGGAGCTCCGCTGCAACGCGCTCTTGACGGCTGGCAGGCGATATCCCACGGCGATTCTGCGGAAGGTATCCCGTCCCCAGGGACGACCACCGAGGTCAACGAGGAGGCCACCACGACGGACGGTGACCTGCGAGGGGTGGCCGGAGACCACAGGGTCTTCCTTCCGTCGGTGCGGTGGGATGCTGCACCAACGCCGGTGCCCGCCGATCTCGTCAATGGGGACTTCGAGGCCGACTGGGGAGACGGGGGGACCCACGATGTGCTGATCTTCCCGACGGATGGAGATTCCTATGAGGACCAGATGGGGAACGTGTTCACGCCGCCGGGCTGGCTGACCTGGTACCTGCACGGGAAGCCGGTGGACCACGATCCGGAAAACCCTCACGGCTGGGTCCAGCCCGAGGTCAAGGATGCCTGGGTTCATCACGACCCGGTGCGCGTCCACTCGGGGGAGAAGGCGATCCACATGTTCAAGACGTGGGGGGTCTTCGATGGGGGCCTTCTGCAGAGCGTGTCCGTTGAACCCGGCTCTCGCCTGCGTCTGAGCGCATTTGCGCATGCCTGGAGTTCACGGCAGGATGACGCAAGATGGAGCGAGGGGCCGGGGAGCGCTTGTGGCTTCAAGTTCGAAGGGGAGACCCACGATGACGACTGGCGCAACTTCACCTTCTGGGTCGGGGTTGATCCCCTGGGAGGCCAGAACCCCTACGCCGAGTCGGTGGTGTGGGGCTGGGGAGCTCACATCTACAACTGCCACGACGAGGTACCGTACATCGAGGTCTATGCGGAACATGATACCGTGACGGTCTTCTTGCGCACACGCACTCTCTGGCCCTTCAAGCACAACAACGCCTACTGGGACGATGTGACGTTGGAGATCATGCCGTGACCCAGCGCTCACGGGTGCGTCACATCGACGCTTAGCAGAGAAAGGATTCTATGACCCTATTCCAGGCTCTCATTCTGGGCATCCTCCAGGGTGCCACCGAGTTCATCCCCGTAAGCAGCTCCGGTCACCTCGTTCTCTTGCCGTGGCTCCTCCGCTGGGAACAGGCGGGGCTGGCCTTCAACGCCGTGGCGCATTGGGGCACGGCCCTGGCCGTGATCGTCTATTTCCGGGAGGACTGGGTTCTACTGGTCAGAGCAGCCCTTGGTTCGCTCAGGGACGTGGGGTACCGCCTGCTGGGCGGAGCGGGTGCTGGCCGCTCACAGCCGCGCTCCAACCCGACGGACGCTGCGCATCGCTCCCTGGTCTGGCTCCTCGTGGTGGGGACGGTCCCCGGAGCACTCATCGGCTACCTATTCGACGACTTCTTTGAGCAGATGTTCTCTCGGCCCGTAGCTGCCGCGGGGTTCCTGCTGGTGACCGCTGCTCTGCTGGCCGGGTCCGAGCGCTGGGGCCGCCGCGACCGAAAGCTGGGCGAGCTCACCTGGGTAGACGCGGTGGTGATCGGGCTGGCGCAGGCGCTGGCCATCTTCCCCGGTATCTCCCGCTCCGGAGCCACCATCGCTGCTGGGCTGTCCCGCGGGGTAGAGCGCCAGCCCGCGGCCCGCTTCAGCTTTCTTCTGGCGACGCCGATCATCGTTGGAGCCGGCTCGCTCCAGGTGATCGAGCTGATCCGGCGAGGAGGGCTCGTAGACCAGGCTCCCATTCTCATCGCTGGCTTCATTGCGGCAGCCCTGGTGGGGTTCGGGTGTATCCATTTTCTGCTCCGCTATCTGGAGAATCGCCGACTCTATCCCTTTGCCGTCTATTGCGTGCTGGTCAGCGTCTTCGCGCTGACCCTGGCGTTGGTGGTGTAGGGGGTGCTCCTGCATCGTCGCTCGGTGACCGTCGACCGCGGGAGCCGCAGTGGTAGTTGGATCGCAGGACACTGGAGGTAGGAGAAGGATGCTCGTCTACCGTTCTACCGAGATGGAAAAGACGGAACTGGTGCCCGGCGCCGAGGCCGGCTTCGTGCACACCGAGAATGTGACCCTCGCATATTGGAGCTTTGCCCCCGGTGTGTCGATCCCCGAGCATGCGCATCCCCACGAGCAGGTGGTCAATGTCATCGACGGGATCTTCGAGTTGACGGTCGGGGGGGAGACCGAGCGGCTGGAGGCTGGCGCAGTGGTGGTGATCCCGCCCGATGTAAGCCACTCGGGAACCTCGGTCACGGCGTGTCGGCTGATCGACGTATTCCATCCAGTGCGGGAGGACTACCGGTGATCCACCGCGGGTACGCGTTCCGTTCCCGCTGGCCTGTCCTGTGCCTCTTGCTCCTGATGGCAGCATGCCAACCTCAGCCTGTGCCCGCCTCGCCGGAACCCGTGACCCTCCAGCTAGTGGCGGCCGATTCCTGTGAACCCGTGGTGGCAAGCGCCGCCGAAGCCTACTCGTCAGTGCGCCCGTGGGTGACTGTGCGCTACGATGTGTACAATACGGCGCTGGCGGAGCAGGTTCTGCGAGAGGGCGCCGCGGAGATGGCCTTGCTGACGTGGCTCTCCGACTCAGGTGAGGCTGAGGACTCGCTATGGATCGAAAGCCTCGGCCGTGACGGGGTGGCAGTGATCGTTCATCCCGAGTCTCCCATCGCGGAGATCGGGCTCGCTCAGCTTCGCGAGGTCTTTGCCGGTAGGCTCCAGGATTGGGGCGGGGCGACCATTACTGCCGTCAGTCGGGAGGACGGGTCGGGGACTCGGGCTGCCTTCGACAGTGTTGTTCTGGACGGGGTGAGCCCCAGTCTGAGTGCCGTGGTGATGCCCTCCAGCGGCGCCGTGGTCGAGTACGTCGCCCGGACCCCGGGCGCCATAGGATACGTAGCCGTGGAGCACCTGAATAGCAGCGTGCGCGCGCTGCCCATTGAAGGGATCCTTCCGACGAGAGAGGTGATAGACGCCGGGCAGTATCCTCTCTGGCGCCAGCTGTTTCTGGTTAGCCACGGGGAGCCCACCGGTGAAGCCCGGGAGTTCGCTCAGTGGCTGATTGCCCAGGGTGTCAAGGTTCCCCCCGTTGTCCCGGAGCAACCCTGACGTATTCCGCTGAACATGGAACGTGCCGGAGGGCCGAGGCTATGTCGGTCGTATCTACCACCAGGAGTCTCGGGAAGCGCGACACAGCGTGAGGCCGGGCGCCTGATCACCGATCCCTGGTGTTCAGGTCCTGCCCCGTCTCCAGAAGAGATGCCCCAGGCGCTCAGAGCGCTGTCTAGATCGCATGGTAGGAGGTGCTGGAATGGAGTCTGAAAAGAAGGAACTCGAGCAAGCCCGGCAGCAATGGGCCGACACGACACTGAAGCGCACGCTGGAGCGATACCCCGAGCGAGCTGATCAGTTCATCACCACGTCCGGAGAACCCCTGGAGCGGCTGTACACGCCATTGGAGATGGAGGGCGAGTATCTTGAGGACCTGGGCTTCCCCGGCGAGTATCCCTTCACCCGGGGCGTCCATCCCACGATGTACCGGGGCCGTCTCTGGACGATGCGGATGTTCGCCGGTTTCGGTACGGCGGAGGAGACCAACCAGCGTTTCAGGTATCTTCTGGACCAGGGTCAGACGGGGCTCTCCGTGGCCTTCGATCTGCCCACGCTGTACGGCTTCGACACCGATGCGCCGGAAGCCGAGGGCGAGTTCGGCCGCTGTGGCGTAGCCGTCTCTTCACTGCGTGATATGGAGGTTCTGTTCGACGGCATCCCCCTGGACCAGGTGACTACGTCGATGACCATCAACAGCCCGGCGTCGATAATCTGGGCTATGTATATCGCCGCCGCCGAGCAGCAGGGAGTGCCCATGCACAGGCTGGGAGGTACCCTCCAGAACGACATACTCAAAGAGTATGTCGCGCAGAAGGAGTACATCTTCCCCCCGGAGCCTTCGATGCGGTTGGTCACCGACACCATCGAGTTTGGGAGCCAGGAGCTACCTCGCTGGAACACGGTATCCATCTCGGGCTACCACATCCGTGAGGCGGGCTCTACCGCAGCGCAGGAGCTGGCTTTCACCCTGGCCGACGGAATGGAGTACGTTCGCTGGGCCCTCGAGCGTGGGCTGGACGCGGATGCCTTTGCCCCTCGGCTTTCCTTCTTCTTCAACTGCCACAACGACTTCCTGGAGGAAATCGCCAAGTTCAGGGCCTCGCGCCGCATATGGGCCCGTGAGATGCGGGACACCTTTGGCGCCCAGGACCCCCGGTCGTGGTGGATGAGGTTTCACACTCAGACTGCCGGGTGCTCTCTCACCGCGCAGCAGCCCGAGATCAACATCATCCGCGTGGCCGTCCAGGCCCTGGCCGCGGTGCTCGGCGGCACCCAGTCCCTCCACACCAACAGCATGGACGAGGCCCTGGCCCTTCCCAGCGAGCACGCCGTGACCGTGGCCCTTCGCACCCAGCAGATCATCGCCCATGAGAGTGGAGTGGTGAACACCGTCGATCCCCTGGGCGGAGCCTACGCGGTGGAGGCGCTCACGGATCGTATCGAACGGCAGGCCTACGACTACTTCGAGAGGATCGAGGCCGTCGGAGGCGTCCTTCCGGCCATAGAGCTCGGGTTCTTCCAGCAGGAGATCGCCGATGCAGCCTACCGTTACCAGCGGGAGATCGATGAGGAGAAGCGCATTGTCGTGGGGATAAACGCGTACGAGGAGGACGAGGAGCTTCGGATCCCCATTCTGAAGATGGACCCCGAAGGGTACCGGAAGCAGTGTGCCCGTCTGGAACAGGTTCGGGAGGAAAGAGACAGCGGCGCAGTGGGGCAGGCCCTGGATCGGCTGCGCATTGCGGCCCAGGGCACCGAGAACACGATGCCCTACATCCTGGATGCGGTCCGTGCCTACGCCACGCTCCAGGAGATCATGGACGTCTTCCGCGACGTCTTTGGGCTCTACCGCGAACCGATGATCATCTAGCCGGGGCGGGCAGTTGGTCGTCGCTGACGGCTCAATCCTCCAGGACAACGGGCCGCTGACCGCTCACCCTGCGCTAGTTCATGATCTGAGTCAGCTCGTAGAGCTCCGGATCGATCTCCTTCTGGTAGGCCACCGCCTCCTCCAGGGGCGTCAGCTGGGCGCGGCTCTCAACCCACCCAACCATATTCCCCCTCTTCCCGTCCATCAAGGCCCGTACCGCAGCGGCCCCGAGCCTCGTAGCCAGGATGCGATCGAAAGCCAGCGGCGCTCCGCCCCGCTGCACGTGGCCCAGTCGGGTGACGCGGATGGAGAAACCCAGCTCCTCCTGCCGATCCCGTAGCCGCTCGACTACCTCATCAGCCCCGGGTCTCCAACCCTCCGCCACTACGATGATGCAATGGGCCTTGCCCTGAACGTAGGAGTCATCGATGGTCTTGATGATCTCCTCGAACGGTGTCTCAATCTCCGGGCACAGTATCAGCTCGGCCCCGCCGGCGATGCCGCTCGATAGCGCCAGGTAGCCCGAGTTGCGTCCCATGGTCTCGATGAGGAAGGCCCGGTTGTGGGAGGACGCGGTATCCTTGATCTTGTCGATGGCATCGAGGATGGTGTTGAGAGCCGTGTCCACGCCGACGGCAATATCCGTGCCGTTGATGTCGTTGTCGATGGTGCTGGGGATGCCCACCACCGGGAAACCCATACGATGGAGCTCCAGGGCGCCGGTCAAGGAGCCGTTGCCGCCGATGACGACCAGGCCATCGATGCCGTGCCGGTTCAGCTTGCGTACGGCTTCCCGTCGTCCCTGAGCCTCGCGGAATCTCGGGGCGCGGGCCGTGCCCAGGATCGTACCGCCCTTGGCTATGATGCCGGCTACGGAGCGGGTGTCCAGTGGTTTGATGTCCCCTCCCATCAGCCCGGCGTATCCCCGATGGATTCCCATCACTTGCAGCCCGAGGTGGAGCCCTATGCGCACCACCGCTCTGATGCAGGGGTTGAGACCCGGATTATCGCCTCCACTGGTGAGAACGGCAATTCGATCCATCGTGACCTCCCTATGGTGCAGGTGGAACCAACAGCGGGGTGCGTTGGCTTGACTCAGGACAGGCTCAGGACGCGATCCGTAACGCCGGGCCTGCAACAGCTGTCAGGGCCGGATCCCGCTCGGCCCTCATCTCGGGTCCAGTAGATATCCGAATCGAGATCTGAACTCTTCAAGCGAGAGCTTCGTAACTGCGGCCATGCGGGCCAACAGCTCCTCGTCCTGAGCGTCCTCGGGCATAAAGCGGATCATGAGCTTGCAGGCGGAGCGGTAGATGAACGAATCCAGATCGACCTTCCGTATCTCCGTCCGTCCTGTCTCCGGATCCATCATCTCCGTGAAAGGGATCGGAACGACCTCGGTCCCCTGGATGGTGACCGTGGCGTTGGTCCCCCCGTCCAGCAGGAACGCCACAGCCGCCTCACCCAGGCTGCGGGTGTAATCGATATCGCTGGCCACCGGGTCAGTGCAGCGCAGTTCGTAGCCCAGGTCCTTACTGGTGACACGTACCGGAATGCCCAGCTTCTCCAGTTCGCTGTCCAGCTCCCGTTTGAGGATGTCAGAGAAGTTGATCTCCGACAGTTGCACGTTTCCGAACGCGTCACGTTCCACGTACTCGAGCTCGCGCAGGTCCTCGTGGGACATATGCTCCATCACGCCCTCCGAGACCAGCGCGACGCCGTACGGCTTGTCGTCTGCCAACCGTTTGAGGATGGCCGTCACCAGGATGTCGATGACGTCCCGCATTCGTATCAGGCGCCCGTCCCACTCCTCGGGGATGAGGGTCATGGTCGCACCCGAGCTCTTTCCGATGCCCAGGGCCAGGTGCCCGGTCTTGCGTCCCATAGTCACGACGACGAACCAGCGCTGCCCGGTGAGCGCCTCTTCCATCAGGCTCATCGTGATATCTGTCCCGACCTGCCGGGCGGTCTCGAAGCCGAAGGTGTTGATCTCGGGGGGCAGGGGGAGATCGTTGTCAATCGTCTTGGGCGCGTGGGCGACCCGAATGTCGGCGCCCATATGGTTCTGCGCGTACCGTGCCACCCGGTAAGCGGCATAGGCCGTGTCATCGCCGCCGATCACCACCAGGTACCCGATTCTCTCCTCCATCAACACCTTAGCGCACAGCCGTAGGTGTTCCTCCTCTCGGGTAGGGTTCGCCCGCGAGGTGCGCAGGATGGAGCCACCTCTCAGGTAAATCCGACTCACGTCCTCGATGGTAAGAGGAGTCGCTACGAACCTACCTTCCATCAGATGCTTGAATCCGTCGTAGATGCCCAACACGTCGTACCCTTGGGTGCGGGCCTCAATGGCGGCCGAATGGATCACGCCGTTGATGCCCGGGGCCGGGCCGCCGCTGACAATGATCCCGAATCTCTTCCTGTTCGGCTCGTTGGTCACAATCTCCTCCTAAATAGAAGCGCTCGATGATAGCGTATCCCATTCTCGGTCGTTGGTCCGTCCGGGAAGGTGAGCAAGGAGGGCGGATCGGGTGGCCCCCCTACAGACCTCGACCGGGCCGTTGGCCGCGCTCAGGATCGCGTCGGAGCCGGCTCCGCGAGATCCGCGATGGTACCTTTCGTGATCCTGACCAAGGTCTGGAAGCCCACGGGGAACACCGCGCGGTGGTGGCCGGCCGCAGCGTACACCGTCTCGAAGCGCGCCAGTGAGGCGTCGATCCAGGTCGCCAGGCACTGCTGATGGGCCACCGGGGGCACGCCTCCGATGCTGAATCCGGTCTCCTCGCGCACCCGGTCGGCGTCGGCGATCATGACCCGGCGTGCCCCGATAAGTCCTTTCAGCTTTTCCGGACTGGCGCGACGATCGCCGGCGACGAGCACCAACAGGGGCTTCCCATCGGCCAGAAAGACCAGCGACTTCACGATGCTACCCAACGGGGTACCCAGGGCTTCGGCGGCCAGCTCCGCGGTTCGGGCGCTCTCCGCCAGCTCCACCACCTGGATCGACAGTCCGGCGGCCTCAAGGGCAGCCTCCACCCTCTTCTGTCCTTTCATCTTCCTACCCCTCCGCGATCTAACTCCTGGACCGGGATTCCAGGCCGGCTGCTTCGGCAGCACCCGGCGACAGCTGGGAGGGGACTCGAGGGCTGGCCTCGACCGTGACCACCCGGACGGCGTCTGCACCCAGGAGCGCCTGCAGATCCGTGAGCAGCTCGCGGCAGCAGGATGTGGCCTGGTTCGGAAACCTCAGCTCCCGGTCACCCTCTGGCCCCCCCCTCAGTCGGATGACGAACTGATCGCGACCATCATAACTCGTCACGAGGTCGTGAACCCGGCGCAGGGTGCGCTTGTCCTCAGCTTGCTTATCGGTTCGCTCCACCGTCATGTAGACTGTCCGATGCGGCACCGCTGACGGCTGTGAGGACCCATTGTTCGTCTGGTTCCCCGGGCCCTCGTCCAGCTCAGGTGTGGAGCTCGCGGCGGGCGGATCACTCTTGGCCGCTTCGGCCCGGCGGGAGAAACCCGGGTCGGGACGGTCTCGAGGAGGGCCCGGAGCCGACAGCCCCTCTGGCCCCCCGTCGCCTACCGATTCCGCCGGCACGCCCACCGGGATCTCCTCAGGCCGTTTGACCCAGTTGCACAGCATGCTGGGCTCGTCGCCACGGCTCGAATCAACTTTGCCGTTGACGACCAGGATCTGCTCTGGATCCCACAGATCCTTCGTCCCACGCCAGACGCTCGGGAAGACAACCACATCGCAGCTGCCGTGGGTATCCTCGAGCGTCACGAACGCCATTTCGTCCCCCTTCTTCGTGGTGTGGCGGTGCACGCGCTGCACCATCCCAGCTACCGTCACCTGCTGTCCGCTGGGCTCCTCGGCCAGCGCCCCTACCGAGCTGGAGAGAACCTCTCCCAGGCGAGCCTGCATCCTGGTCAGGGGATGCTCTCCGAGATAGATGCCGACCAACTCCCTCTCCCAGGCGAGGAACGTCTTCTGTGGAACGTCGGGCACGTCGCCATCTGGCAGAAGAATCGTGTCTTCTGCAGCCAGGTGCACTCCCGTAGCGTCGCCGAACATGCTGAGCTGGCCGGCGTCCCGGGCCCGGTGGACGCTGGAGCTCAAGCCGATGATGCGCTCCACCACGGGAAGCAGTTGTGCGCGCCTTCCGAAGGGCCGCAGCGTGCCCACCTGAATGAGGCACTCCAGAGCCCGTCGGTTGACCTGCCGCAGGTCCACCCGGCGGCAGAAATCGTCCAGGTCGCTGAAAAGGCCTCCCCGTTCCCTCGCCTCCAGGATAGCCTCAACCGCTCCCGTGCCTACGTTCTTGATGGCTCCCATCCCAAAGCGGATCGCCTGGGTTTCATCCGCCTCTTCTTCAATGACGAAGCCGAGCTCGGATCCGTTGATGTCCGGCGGCAGTACCTTGATGCCCAAACGCCGGCACTCGTCGACGAAACGGCTCACCTTATCCGTGTTCTGCCGCTCGACCGTCAGCAGGGCCGTCATATACTCGAGCGGGTAGGTAGCTTTCAGGTATGCGGTCTGACACGTTAGCACCCCGTAGTCCGCTGCGTGACTCTTGTTGAACCCGTAGCGGGCGAAGTACTCGATGTCATCGAAGATGGTTTCCGCCGCCTGACGGGTTAGGCCGCTGCGCTTGACGGCACCCTGAACGAACTTGGTGCGATGCCGCAGCAGCGCTCGCTTCTTCTTCTTCCCTACCGCCCTTCGTACCAGGTCAGCTTCACCAGCCGTGTACCCGGCGATGTCGGTCAGGATGCGGATGATCTGCTCCTGATAGACGATAATGCCAAAGGTCTCCTTCAGGATCGGCTCCAAGCTCGGATGACGGTATTCGACCCCGGTTCTCTGGTGCAGACGATCGATATAGTCATCGATGTACTCCATCGGCCCGGGTCGGAATAGGCTGATGGCGGCCATCACGTGCTCGAACCTCTGAGGTTGCATCTTCATCAGCGTGCGCCGCATCCCCTGGCCCTCCACCTGGAAGATGCCCATCACGTCACCTCGCGATAGGAGGGTGTACACCGCTGGATCATCTACGGGGATCGTCTGCAAGTCGAGGTCCACGCCGTGGCGCTGCCGGATCAGCTCACACGCCACGCGCATGGCAGTTAGGGTAGCCAGGCCCAGGAAATCGATCTTAAGCAATCCCAGTTCCTCGGCCTCTGCCATCGAGTACTGGGTCACCGTGCCGATCTGATCCTGGTCGCTCCCGCTCGTGGGACGTCGCAGCGGGGTGTAGTTCACCAGAGCGATGTCCGAGACGATCACGCCTGCGGCGTGCGTGCTCGCATGGCGGATGTTTCCCTCCACCCCTCGTGCCACATCGATCAGCCGCCGGACGTGATCCTGGCCCTCGTACTGGTCCATGAACTCCGAGACACTCTCCAGGGCGCCGTCGAGCGTCACGCCCGGGCCGCCGGGCACCATCCGCGCGATGCGATCCACCTCCGGCAACGGATAGTCGAGGGCCCGTCCCACATCCCGTATCGCCGCCTTGGCTCCCATCGTCCCGAAGGTGATGATCTGCGCCACCTGGTCTTGCCCGTACGTGTCGATCGTGTAACGGATGAGCTGCTCTCGCTGATCATCCGGGAAGTCCAGGTCGATATCCGGCATGGTGACCCGGCCCTCGTTAAGGAATCGCTCGAAGATCAGGTTCTGGTCCAGTGGCTCCAGGTTGGTGATGTACAGGCTGTAGGCGACGATGGAGCTGGCGCCCGAGCCCCGCACGTTCCACCACACGTCGCTCTCCCACGCGAAGCGGCACAGATCCCACACAATCAGGAAGTACGTGTCGAAGCCCATCCTGTGGATCACGTCGAGCTCGTAGTCGAGCCGCCCCTGAATCGCGGGTGTGATCTCCTCGTACCGTTCGCGCAGCCCCTTCTCGCACAGGTGACGCAGGTACGTTCGGGCGTCATGGCCCTCCGGCACCTCAAACCGGGGCAGATGGTAGTCGCCGAACGCCAGCTTCACGCGGCACCGCTCCGCGACCTCCAGCGTGTTCGCCAGTGCCTCCGGGACGTCGCCGAAGAGGGTGGCCATCTCGTCACCGCTCTTGAGGTAGTAGCTCTCCCCGTCCATCCGCATGCGCCTTGGGTCGTTGACTGTCTTGCCCGTCTGTATGCAGAGCAGCACGTCGTGGATCGACGCCTGATCCCTCCGTGCGTAGTGGGCATCGTTCGTGGCCACCAGAGGCAGATCGAATTCCCTGGCGAAGCTGCATAGGTGCCCGTTCACCTCAGTCAGGTCGGGGATATCGTGTTCCTGCAACTCGAGGTAGTAGCGTCCTGCGAAAACGGTGCGATACCAATCGACGACGTCCCTCGCCCTATCGATGCGCCCTTCCTTGACCCGGCGGGCGATCTCAGACGAACCACACCCGGAGAGGACGATCAGGCCGTCGTTGTGTTGCTCGAGAGCGGCTCGGTCAACCTGCGGCTTGTAGTAGAAACCCTCGAGCTGGGCGATCGTCGCGAGACGCATCAAGTTCTGGTAGCCAGTGTTGTTCTCGGCCAGCAGCACCAGATGGTAGGGACTGCGACCGCGCTGCGGGTGCCGTTCTTGACGATCTCCTTGTGCGATGTACATCTCCATCCCGATGATGGGTTTGATGCCTACGTCGCGACACGCCTTGACGAACTGAATGGTGCCGTACATGGCCCCGTGATCCGTCAGGGCCAGCGCCGCCATGTTCAGCTCATTGGCCTGGTCAGCCAGCTGCTTGCAGCTGCTCAGGCCGTCAAGAAGGGAGTATTCGCTGTGGACGTGGAGGTGGACGAAGTCGTTCATGGAGCTAGTATTATACCACAGTGGGTAGAGATTCGTAGTCCAGGTGGGCCTGGGGCGGGAGTGGTGCGGTGGATCCTCTGCCCAGTGGCAGACGGAGAGAGACCGATCTGCCCTGGCGCATCGCTGGCCTGGATGGCAGGACAACTCCACGATGTGCTAACGATGGCCTGAGACTCGTCTCTGTAAGGTAGCTGGAAACCCCTGGACCTGAGTCACTCCAGGGGCTCTTGTTCCTTTTCTCTTTCGTGGGTGACCGGCGTTACTCCGGCAGGTCAGGGTAGAAATCGATCACCCGCGTGCCGTCACCCAAGTAGGTCTCCGCCGCTGCCCGGGCCCTTGCCTCTTCCGGTACCAGCGCTGCGGCCCCGGCCCCGGCCAGCGCCACTTCCAGGGCTTCCAGGGACACGGCCAGTCCGACCACGGTCCTCGACTCGGCAAAGATGTATCGGGTCTCAGGACCGCTGGTCCAAGCTCCGTCCTGCCAGACGAGGCAGTAGGGGTCGTATTCTCCGGTGGTGTTGTCGTACGTGACGCCGATCGCTACTTCGTCTCCGATGTCCGGGTTGATGAGCCGACTGCCGACCGGGCGCCCCGTTTCGGGGTTGCCGTCGACATCGAGGACGACGAGCCAGTTCATGGTCCGGACCGGGGGATCCGGTACTGCATCATGGAAGGAGATCCAGAATAGGGCTTCGCCCTCCTCCCGCCAGGCGGCCAGCTCCGCGGGCACGTCGTCGGTCGGCTGGAGCGCGATGCTCATGTCGGGTGCTACGCTGGCCCTCCGGATGTCCACCCCGGGCGGTGGGGACTCAACGATCTCTCCCGTTTCGTAGACGCGTACATCCCCTTCCGGATCCAGGTCGACAGGCGGCGCGACTGACGGGGTTTCGGTGGCCGTGGGCAGTGGGGTGGGGGAGGCTGCCGGAAGAGGCGTGGCTGTCGGGGTCGGTGTGCAGGCCACGATGTTGACCATGGCCGCGGCTCCCTGGCGGGACCCCTCCCGCGTCGCCGTCACCGAGTATGCTCCGGGAGTCTCACCGGCGGTGAAGAGGCCCTGGTCATTGATTGTCCCCCCGCTGGCCTCCCACACGACCGCCAGATCCTCCTGCACGGTGAACTGCTGAGCCTCGCCGGTACAGAGACTCACTTCCGATGGGACGATACTCGGCGATGGTTCGCGCTCGACGGGCAGCCCACCAAAGGCCCGGAGGATCGTCAGGCCGGCCAGCGCGGCGACGACCAGCATGATCCCAATCGTGAACCAGAACAACACGATGCGTATCCTATCACTCAATAACATGTAGCCTCCTCAACAAGAGCCACCATCGGTAAGTCAACCTTCTCCAACAGCGCGTCTATGTCGTGCGCCCAAACCGAAACGCCGCTACCCGTCGCGTCCCTGCCTCGACGGTATAGCCTTCGGCCATTCTGTACCCACATACCCAGGCGATCTCATTTCCTATGACCAGCAGCGGCATACGGGCGCGCCATGCTGCGGGAATCTTCAAGTTGATCATCAGCTCGCTTACCTTCACCGAATGCCCTCCCATCCCATAGGGGCGAAAGCGATCCCCCGGACGGCGAGATCTAAGCAACACCGGCCCGGTGAGGGTGTCGGCGTCGACGTACGCGGTCCACGGATGGTCCGGCGCGACCACTCTCGCTCTGTTCCAGCAGCTCAGCAGTTGTGCCTCCAGCATCCAATCCGTCTCCGGCAGGGGCGCACTGCCGGGCACTGGCACGGGCAGCGGCTCATCGGTCCACAGAAGGGGCTGATCGGGTAGGGGGGCTGGACGATCGGCGTCGCCGACAGTGATGGTCTCGTAGCCCACCGTAACGGCCAGGCCCATGGGCAGCGTAGCTTGCTGACCCGTCTCCCCCTCTAGCGCGATCTCCCGGGCGTTCTCGACGTGCACGAAGGTCACGTCGCGCAGGCTCTGGCGCAGCCGATAGGTGGCCTGGCGGAGTGTCGAGCGCTGCAGAGCTACCGGTAGTGCCCTCCATCCTGCCTGGTCGAACACGATGGTGGTCTCCCGTTCTTCTCGTAGGATGCGGCGCCACGCTATGTCTCGCTCTTTGACCAGCAGGTCGTAGTCGGCAGCCGCAACCGCCGCCGTGTGGCGCAGGATGTTGCGGATGTTGGGATTGTAGGTCTCGAGTTCGGGCAGGAGTTCGTGTCGTAAGCGATTACGGAAATAGGTTGTGTCCAAGTTCGACCGGTCGAAGCGCGGCTTCAATCCATGTTCGTAGCAGTAACCCTCCACGGCAGCTCGGGGCACCTTAAGAAGAGGCCGGATCAGAGCTGGAAGCTGCTCGGCGGGAACCGGCGAGCGGAAGAAGGGCTCCAGGAGCCGATACTCAGTCAGCGGAGCCCGGGGGAGCATGCCGCGTAGGCCCGCCAGCCCCGAGCCTCGCAGAAAATGCATCAGCACAGTCTCCGCCTGATCATCAGCGTTATGCCCCACCGCGATCTTCTCCGCTCCGACCCTCTCGGCCACCTGGGCCAGGAAGGCATAGCGGATGCGCCGGGCCGCTTCCTCGAAGGCCAATCCGTGTTCATCTGCCAGGCTGGGCACATCCCGTCGCTCGACGGTCACCGGGAGGTTCCAGCCGACGGCGACTTCTTCCACAGACTCAGCATCGGCATCGGACGCACGTCCTCTGGTGCCGTGGTTGAGGTGGGCGACGTGAAGCCGCACACCATATGTGTCCCGCAGGCATCTCAGCACGTGCAGCAGGCAGAGAGAGTCCGGGCCACCAGAGACTCCGACCACCACCTGATCACCTGGATCCAGCTGGTCATACCTCTCGATGGTGTCCTGGACTCTTCGCGCGACGTCGATCAAGGGCTAGAGGACCCGGTACACGCTGTCGCCTGGCCGGGCCCGAGACGCGACCTTGATGCCAACCTCGTCGCCGGTGCTGGCCTCAGAGATGTCCTGGTGCTGGATCTGCATTGAGGTGATCTCTTGGTCGAAATCTGTCGTGTGCCCTATGATACGGATACGATCGCCCAGGGATAGGTTGCCCCTCAACGTGATTCCGGCCACGCTGATGTTGCCGAACCAGTGGCTTACTTCCCCAACGAGTTCCTCCGGCACGGTGACCTCCTTCCGCCTATAGACGGGACCTCTCCGGGACGGCGATAACCTCCCGACGCAGCTCCTGCGCACCTGATCTTGCGTCCACCCCGTATCGTTCTCCGTCGTGCCCGGTCACCCTTCTTGCTAGCCTGGAGACACCGGCTGATCATCCGCTGGACCCCATCTCGGCGCGGAGATAGGCTTCCATGAACCCGTCCAGCTGTCCGTCGAGCACGGCTTCCGTATTGCCGCTCTCGTACCCGGTGCGGTGATCCTTGACCATATGATAGGGCTGAAGCACGTAGGAGCGTATCTGGTTGCCCCAGCGCGCCTCCACGTGCTCTCCCTTCAACCGGTCGATCTCCTCTTGCTGTTTCTCCTCCTCAAGCTGGGTGAGTCGAGCCCTTAGGACGTGAAGCGCCGTCTCTCTGTTCTGTGCCTGTGAACGTTCGTTCTGGCAGGAGACGGTGATGCCGGTCGGCTTGTGAGTGATGCGCACCGCCGTCTCGTTCTTCTGCATGTGCTGCCCGCCAGCCGATGAGGCCACGAAGGTATCGATCTCCAGATCGCCCGGATCGATGCTCACCGAAACATCATCCGCGATGTCGGGCCAGACCTCCGCCAGGGCGAAGGAGGTGTGTCTTCGGTGAGCCGCGTCGAAGGGAGAGAGGCGAACGAGACGGTGCACACCTCGCTCGGCGCGCAGGTTTCCGTATGCGTATGGCCCGGCGACCGTGAAGGTGACGCGCTTGATTCCCGCCTCGTCACCGTAGAGCCGATCGACGATCTCGGTCTTGTAACCGGCCTTCTCCGCCCATCGGAGGTACATCCGGAGCATCATCTCGGTCCAATCCTGCGCATCGGTCCCTCCCGCGCCAGCGTGAAGCGACAGGATGGCGTCCTCACGGTCACGCGGGCCGGAGAAGAGCAGTAGAAACTCGAGGCGCTCGACCTCCTCTTCCAGGGCCTCCGCTTCGTTCGTCAGCGCACCGCTCAAGCTCTCATCCCCCAGCGATGCCAGCTCAAGCGTGTCCTCCACTCGCTGTGACAGGGCGTTCCAACGGGCAACCTCGTCCTTAAGACTGGCCAAGCGCTGCATGGTCTTCTGGGCGGTCTCCGGGACGTCCCAGAAATCGGCCGCGCTGGCCCGCTTCTCCAGCCTGGCTATCTCCTGTTCCTTCGCCTCCAGGTCAAAGATGCCCCCGAATGGTCTCCAGTTTCTCGCTCAAGCTGATCAGACGATCCAATAACTCTTCCATCAAGGTCCTTTTGTAATCGACAAGTTGGTGAGCTGTTCCAGTGGTTCGGTTCTTGAAACAGCAGGCCTGGAGCTGGTTGGCCCACGGCCGATCTGCGCGCTCTGGCCTACTCGAATAGCCCCTGCACGAACGCGTCGGGGTCGAAGACAGCCAGGTCTTCCACGGCCTCCCCCGTCCCAACAAAGCGCACGGGCAGCTGCAGCTCCCGAGCGACGGCGAAGACCATGCCACCCCTCGCTGTGCTGTCTAGCTTCGCCAGCACGATACCGGTGACCTCCACGACTTGCTGGAAATGGCGCGCTTGCGAGAGGGCATTCTGCCCCGTGGTTGCATCCAACACGAGCAAGATCTCGTGGGGGGCGCCCTCTACCCGCTCACTGGCCACTCTTCTGATCTTCTGTAGCTCGGACATCAGGTTATACTGGGTGTGGAGTCGACCGGCTGTGTCGACGATGACCAGATCCTTGTCACGAGAGCGAGCGGCCTGCAGGGCGTCGAAGATTACGGCACCGGGGTCGCCTCCCGGCGGGCCCTTCACGATGTCGACGCCGACACGGTCGGCCCAGATATCCAACTGCTCCACCGCTGCTGCCCGATAGGTGTCGGCAGCCGCCAGGAGAACCCCACGATTCGTCCGCTGCCAATGGTGGGCCATCTTGGCGATACTGGTCGTCTTTCCCGAGCCATTCACGCCAACGACGAGCACCACGTCCTGCTCGCGTCCGCCCAGATTCAGCGGTGCTGGATCGGGAAGCAGCCCGCGCAGTTCCTCGCGCAGGGCTTCCTGGAGCTCATCGGCGTGCAGGATCGCCTCATCCCGCGCCCGTCGACGCAGCCGCTCGACGACATACAGCGTTGTCTCCACGCCGACGTCGGCGCGGATCAGCAGTTCCTCTAGCGTCTCCCAGGTTTCGTCGGTTACCTCGCTCGTCCCCAGCAACCCTGCGACCCGGCTGAAGACGGCATTGCGCGTTCGCGAGAGGCTGTCCCTGATCGACCTGGCGAATCCTGTAGCCATATCCTTACGTCGCTCTCCTGTCCCGATGCGAGGATTCGATTATACCGCGAAGGCATGACTTCAGCAACGTACGCCCGCCGCCGACCCCCGATCCGGTTTTCGAAGAGCGGGGAATGGGCCATCGCCACATGACGCGGTCGCGGGCGTGTACCCCACCCCTCTCCCCGTGGGGGAGAGGTTGGGTGAGGGGGGCACGTTCCGGGCCACCCTTGCGGCGGTCTAACGCCTAGCTACCGGCCGTCTCCCGCTCCCCGTTGCGTTCCTCTCCTTCCGAAGTCACGCGACCCAGGGCTCCGTCGGTGCCACGTGCCACAGAGCCTACCCCTCTCCCCATGGGGGAGAGGGTGAGTGAGGGGGGCACGTTCCGGGCCACCCTTGCGGCGGTCTAACGCCTAGCTACCGGCCGTCTCCCGCTCCCCGTAGCGTTCCTCTCCTTCCGAAATCACGCGACCCAGGGCTCCTTCGGAGCCACGTACCACAGAGCCTACCCCTCTCCCCATGGGGGAGAGGTTGGGTGAGGGGGCCACCTTGCGGGCCACCCTTGCGGCGGTCGAACGCGTAGCTACCGGCCGTCTCCCGCTCCCCGTAGCGTTCCTCCCTTTCCGAAATCACGCGACCCAGGGCTCCCTCGGTGCCACGTACCACAGAGCCCACCCCTCTCCCCGTGGGGGAGAGGTTGGGTGAGGGGGATAGTCTCTTGAGCCATCACCGTCGGTCTTCCCTCTCCACCCTGCTGTCATCTTCTCAACACCGCGGCCCAACGCTGGCGGGCTTACAACGGGAGAGG
>SKLM01000176.1 GCA_007123205.1 Thermoflexales bacterium | reverse complement strand
TCGCCCGCGTGGCCACTCTCGATGAAGCGATGGCGAAGGCCAACGACACGAAATACGGGCTGACAGCGGGCTTCTACGGAGAGGATGAGCAGGAGATCACCTGGTTCTTCGAACACATCGAGGCCGGTACCACCTATGCCAATCGAGCCGGTGGGGCCACGACCGGTGCCTGGCCCGGGGTACAGCCCTTCGGGGGCTGGAAGGGAAGTGGTTCCACCGGTAAGAGCATCGGAGGACGGTACTACCTCCCGTTGTACCTGCGAGAGCAGAGTCAGACGACGATTGGATAAGCTGGCGGCCACCATGGGGCTCGTGGGGATCTCGGTTCACAGGGCGAAGTGTCCGCGGGCTGGCCTTGTTATCGAAGGAGGATAGATGAGCCAACTGAAGGAGATGGGAACGCCGATTTTCTGGGCCGAGGGCCATCCAGGCCCGCTCCAGGCAGACGGATGGGAGGTCGCTGTTGGAGGTCTGGTCGAGAAGGCTACGACGCTCAGCTACCGGGGGATTCTGGAGCTGCCGAAGGCCGTCGTGGATGCTAGGCTCACCTCGGTCTCGGGCTTCAGCGTGGGCGGCAAGTGGGGTGGCCTGCCACTGAATGAGTTGCTCGCCATCGTGGAACCCAAGCCCGATGTGTCCCATGTCCAGTTCGTTTCTCATCGGAAGATCTACACGACCTGCATTCCCCTTGAGATCGCGACCCGGGAACGGACGCTGCTGGCCTACGAACTCGAGGGAGAATCACTCGAGCCGGACTACGGCGGACCCGTTCGGATATTCTGTCCTTATCTCTGGGGCTACAAGTCGGCGAAGAGCGTGGTCGCCGTCAACTTCCTGGATCGGTCTGTCCCGGGTTACTGGGAGACGCGCGGGTATCCGGACCAGGCTCACATAAAACCGCGCCGGGTGCTGGATGTCAACAGCGGAGAGTGGCGCCGGATCCCGGGCGGTGAGGTCACAGAGTTCGTCGACTAGCAGATCCGCGTGATCCTCTGGGGGATGGAAGCTGCGCCTACGCTGCGGGTCTCTGGGCTCAGGATTCCCTCGGTGACGAGCCGCGGCGTAAGACTGTTTGGGTCTGTGATACATAATTGGAGGGAGACATGCAGCAACTGGAGACGGGCCTCCGGGCTCCTGATTTCACCCTGACGGCCGACGACGGTCGTGAGGTCAGCCTGTCCGATTTCCGAGGACAGCGGGTCGTGATCTACTTCTACCCCCGGGCCGACACTCCCGGCTGTACCAAGCAGGCCTGCGCCGTGCGGGACGTCTATGACCGCATCCAGGCCGATAACGCGGTGGTGATCGGCATCAGCCCCGACCCGCCAGAGAAGCTGACGAGGTTTCGCGAGAAACATGACTTGCCTTTCCTGCTTCTCTCAGATCCGGATCACGAAGTGGCGGTGGCGTATGGCGCCTGGGGGGAGAAGAAGGCCTTCGGCAGAACCTATGAGGGTGTCATCCGCAGCCACTTCGCCATCGATGAGGAAGGGCGTATCGCGGACTTCCAGGTCAACGTAAAGCCGACCAGGACAGCTGACCTGGCGCTCCGGCTCATCGAGCTCTAGCCGTGGGCGAATGCCCACAGCGGCGAGCACGATCGTGAAGGTCTTGGGCATCGCCGGCAGCCCTCGGCGCCACGGTAACACCGAGACGCTCTTGGATCGCTTCCTGTCTGGCGCGGAAGAGGCGGGCGCGCGCGTGCACAAGATCGTTGCGGTCCGCGTCGATGTGGCCGGATGCATTGCCTGCGACGGCTGTTGGGACGATGGTTACTGCATTGTCAAGGACGACTGGCAGGAAGTGTACCAGGGCTTGATCACGGCTGACGTGATTGCCCTGGCTTCGCCCCTGTTCTTCTGGAACGTGACTGCCCAGGCGAAGGCCATCATCGATCGCTGCCAGTCTCAATGGGCACGGAAGTTCATCGTGGGAAGGCCACTCCCACCGACGATGGCGGGCCACGGCCGGCGGCGGGGCGTCTTCTTCTGTGTGGCTGGCACCTCGCGCGGCTACTTCGAAGGCATCAAAGAGACCGTGAAAGACTTCTTCCTCGTCAACGAGGCTGACTACTGGGCAGAGCGCTTGTACTCCGAGATCGAAGCGAAAGGGGAGATTAGCCAACACCCAACGGCCTTGAAGGACGCGGTCCAGTTGGGACGCCGGGCTGTTGAGGATGAGTGGGGGCTGTCCGACTAAAGTCGGCGCCATTCCAGAGGGCCCCAGCCGCTCCGCTGGTTGCCAGCTTATCGGCTGGAGTCTTCCCTTTGACGCTCGACCGCAGGCATTAGTTCGGTGGCTCCTTATCCACGGTACCGGAGGATGCGTCCCTGGATCTCGATGTGATTGAACGGCGGGAGAAGACCGAGGCGGAGTATGCATGCATTGGAAGTGATCACCAAGAAACGGGACGGCGGCGAGCTTTCAAAGGAAGAGATCGAATTCTTCGTCCGCCGCTATACCACGGACCAGATTCCGGATTATCAGGCGGCCGCCTGGCTGATGGCCCTATTTCTCCGGGGTATGACCGAGCGCGAGACGTACGATCTCACCCTGGCGATGGCGCATTCAGGGCGCACCCTTGATATGCGGGACGTGGCACCCACGACGGAGGCCGGAGAGAAGCTGCTGGTGGTGGACAAGCACTCCACGGGGGGGGTTGGTGACAAGGTCAGCCTGATCCTGGCACCCCTGGTCGCTGCGTGCGGTGTGCCAATGGCCAAGATGACCGGTCGTGGCCTGGGCTTCACCGGCGGCACCGTCGACAAGCTGGAGTCCATCCCGGGATACCGGACCGACCTGAGCGTGGACGCGTTCAAAGCCCAGGTCAGGGAGATTGGCGTCGCCTTATCGGGCCAGACCATTGATCTTGCGCCCGCCGATCGTAAGCTGTACGCACTGCGCGACGCAACAGCGACGGTTGAGTCGATCCCGCTTATTGTCAGCTCCATCATGAGCAAGAAACTCGCCGCCGGGGCTGATGCCATCGTCTTGGATGTCAAGGTAGGCACGGGGGCCTTCATGGAGACGGCCGATGACGCGGAGCGTTTGGCTCAAGCCCTGGTTCGTCTTGGAAAGGAGGCGCGGCGTGAGGTCGTCGCCCTCATAGCTGACATGAACCAACCTCTCGGACGGGCGGTCGGAAACGCCCTGGAAGTCCGTGAGGCCATAGACACCCTCCACGACGCCGGCCCCCGGGGGCTCCGTCAGCACTGTCTCACCATAGCCGCCGAGGTACTGTGCCTCAGCCGCCGAGTGGAGACCCGGCGCGATGCCCTGACCCTGGCCCTGGAGACGCTCTCCTCGGGGGCGGCGTGGCAGAAGTTCCGGCAGATGGTGGAAGCGCAGGGAGGGGACGTGAGCTGTGTCGACGATCCCGACGGTCTGCCGCAGGCCGCGATAGTCGAAGCGGTTCCTGCGCCGCGCAGCGGGTATCTGGCCGGCCTCGATGCGGCCGAGGTCGGCCTAGCCGTCGTCGGTTTGGGCGGTGGTCGCGAGGAGATGGGGCAGCCCATCGACCATAGCGTAGGGGTGCTCGTCCATCACAGGGTGGGAGACGCCGTACGAGAGGGTGTGCCCCTGTTCACTGTCCACGCGAATGACCAAGAGAAGCTGGAAACTGCGTGCGAGCGTGTCCTCAGAGCGCATGCCTTTAGCAACGAATCGGTACGGCCACTGCCGTTGTTCTATAAGCGGATCCCGGAACAGTGAGTTCGCTGCGTACGATGCCGCCCTACCATCCCGACGCGCGGAGTGACTCGAGGCGTAAGTGATGGGACCGGGAGAGGGAACGAAGGGGGCTGTGGGAAGGGTCATACCGAGACGATGGGATCGCGTGTGTATGCTGTTGCCAACGGATTCGGCCACAGTTGCATCTCTCCCTATCCGGACTCGGCCTGAGCTACACGTCTCCCCGCGGGGACAGGCCGGCCCTGGCCGTGTCGGGCCCTGCGGGGGAGTTCTCTCCTGGTGCTATTCCCCCTCTCCCCCGGATTGTGCCAACCATCCCTTCGTCAAGGCCCTCCGGATCTGGCTTGACATGATCCTACGGCCTCTGTACACTTGGGACACGCGTCCTTAGACGGTTCGTCAGCCGCCCCGCGCTAATCTCTGATGCGGGTCTCGGCCTAGCTCGCTGTGGCGAGGGACTCCAGGAGAACCCTATGGAAAGTGAACACATCCCATCTCCCTCGATATGGCGAGTTGCCCGCTGCCTGGTGGTCGGGCTAGTTCTGGGCACCATTCTGGGTTTCGTCCTGGGTTGGATCTACTGGGTCCAACGACGGACGGGAGCAGGGGCTGCGCGGGGGCTTGCCAGCGTGGAAGGTGAGCGGGTCACCCTGCGGCCCGTTCCCCGGGCTGTCGAAGGAGTATCCCCCGAACCGGCCGATCTGACGCGCATCGAGGGCATTGGCCCGAAGATCTCCAACCTGCTGGCGGATGAAGGCGTGGTCACATACCAGCAACTGGCCGGGAGTGACCCAGGTGACCTGAAGGAGATCCTCCGCGAGGCAGGTCTCCATTTCGCGGACCCTGGGACGTGGTCTGAACAGGCGGCGTTGGCGGCGGTCGGGGCGTGGGAGACGCTGGAGGAGCTGCAGGAGGAGCTGTCCGCGGGGAAGCGCGCCGAGTAGCCCCATACACGGAGGCCGGTCAAGGCGGTCTTCGCCCGCTAACCGCCTTCATCGTGTCACATCGAAGCGTCAGATAGGAAAGCCGAACCGTATACTGCATAGCGGCGCATACGATCGAGAGAAGGAGCGACAGCCATGGAGGAACTAGTACAGCTCGTTTCGGACAAGACCGGGTTACCCAAGAACCAGGCCCAGACAGCGGTCAAGACCGTGATCGACTACCTCAAGAAGAACCTCCCCGCGCCCATCGCGGGGCAGATCGATCAGACCCTTAGGGGGAAGGGGGGCATCGACGCCGAGGGTCTGGCCAAAGGCCTTGGAGGGATGCTGGGGAAGAAAGACTAGGCCCGCTTGCCGTTCTGATCGCGTAATCGTGCTGCCGCCGACTACGCAACGCGGTTCCCTGCGGGCGCATCCCGCAATCTGCGATTCCTGGTCCAGAGCTAGAGGTAGACGAAGCGGCACCGGGATGCGAATGGACGTGCTGCTTTGTAGAAGAGGCCTTAGACAAACTCGTATGCCCGGCGGCGTCGAATGGCGGGAACCGTCAGTCTCCCGCCTAGCTGGTTGACCGGCGTCGGTAAGACCAGGTGCAACTCAGGCGAAGCGTGCCATCTTTCGGGTCTGCCGTCGGTACCCGGGCTGGGTAGACAGTAGATCCGAAACGTGTCGTTTGGCGTCGGGAGTGGGGGGAAACCCACCCTACATCTCAACCGCGACCATCTGGTTTTCGCGGTACCCTACCGTTACCGTCATCCAGCCGCTCAGCATCGCATCGACATCGACAGCCCCCGTATCGACCCGCAGGCAGTCGATGGCCCGCAGCTTGTGGCGTGTGGCGATCACCCGGATGTGCTCCCGACCCACGCTTCGAATCACCTCGGGCGTGAACTGTTTGTTGCCGCGACCGAAGATAAACCCGTTGCCCCCCAGCGGCGTGACGATGAGCGCGCGCTTTGTGTGCTCCTCGAACAGACGCAGGATCCGCCGCTCGTTCAAATCTGTGCCCACAAGGACCCCGTCGACGACCCCATCGACTCCCAGCAGGGTCTTGGGAAGGCCCAGCTCGTCGGCGACAGCCCGCACCGTCGTTCCGGGGCCCAGCAGATACAGCGTCGTCGAATCCATTTCCTCCACAACGAAAGCCGCGATCTCGCGCTTACTTTCCTCGACGGAGGCGTGGCCACTGGAGCCGACCTTGCCGTGCTGTAGGAACCGTTGTTCCTCGGGAACCAGAAGCGTGCCGTAGTGACGGGATGAGAGTCGATCCTCTCGAAAGGCATCCTCGTCTATATCCAACACCTCCTGCTCGGTCACCGTGCCGTCGCGCACAAAGACGTCGACGAGCTCGGCCGCGGCTCTTGGGCTGACGGCGAAGACCGCGCTGTAGACTTTAACGCCCGAGGGGACGGCCACCACCGGGACCGGCCCGTCGATCCCATCGTAGATATCACGAGCGGTACCATCGCCGCCCACGAAGATAAGCAACTCGGCCCTCGGTGGTTGGGTCGACCCGGGTGACCGCGTCGACCCGGGTGACCGCGTCGACCCACGGCCAATCATCTGACGGGCGATCCTCTTGGTGTCCGCTGCCGAGGTCTCGTCGCCGATCTCCCCTACAACGGTGTATGGCATGTCGAAATCCGCGACGTGCTCAGTGCCCATCGGGCCGGGGGCCACGAGCAGTTCGATCTCGTCCCTGTGCTCGATGTGGGTGAGGAACGTCTCTGTCCGAC
>SKLM01000198.1 GCA_007123205.1 Thermoflexales bacterium | reverse complement strand
TGGCAGATGCCGCCTCCGACTTCCATCTCCAGCAGCTCCCCTGCCGTGATGTGCGCCTCGTCGTAGCCGGCTTCGGCCGTAACCGGTCCCAGATAGTGGTTGAAGGAGAACGTCTCACCCGCAGGGATGATCAGTCCGTCGAACTGGGCGGCCGATACCCGGATGTTGTGATCACGGCCCGAGGGTGAACCGGTGAAGTAGGACTCCCCCGTTGCCACCCGGTCGACGATGCCCAGCTCCTCGGCGCTGGCAGTGTCCGGATACCTCGGCGGGAGCTCCGGGACCACCAGGGAGACGCGCCGCCCGCCGCCTTCCAGAGTCTCCGAGATGCTGGCCAGCGTGGCGTCGACATCCAGGGTCCGACCCGCCTGGCTGGCGCTGATCGGCTCCAGCTCCCTCGTCCGCTCCTCGAAGCGGAAACGCGCGTCCACAGGCTCGAGCTCCAGGGCCGCGCGCAGCTCCTCCAGTTGGGAACGGAGGGGTTGCAGGTCCATGCGCACCCGCAGCTCGCCAGCCTCCTCGGTGATCTCCAGCATCTCCACCAGATCCTCGGGAGCGATCACCCAGGGCCCCGGATCGCCCTCCCGGGGATCATCCAGGGCCAGGGTGAGAGGCCCGTTGAGCAGTTTCTTCAATTCAGCACGGGCTGCCTCCGCATCTCTCACCCTGGGCGGGACCTCGTGCACGACCAGGGCCACCGTCGCCGGTGTGAGCTGGGTCACCGCGGGAGACAGCGCTGCCAGCGTCTCCTCCACATCCAGCCGACGGCCGGACCGGGCAAGCGTGACCCGCGGCGTGACCCCGTCGAGAGTCAACGTGGCGTCGACGGCAGGGGTGTCGATCTGTTCTGACAGAGCCTCCAGGTAGCGGCGAGCCTGGGATTCGTCGTAGACAAGCACCGGGGCGACATCCGCACCGGTGCTAAACAGCTCGATCCGTGAGAGAAGACTGCGGGGCCACCGCTCCTCCCGTCCTATGCCATACGCCTGCGCCAGGGTTGCTTCTGAGCGGAACTCGAGCCCCAGGTCGGAGGGTCGGAGCTCCCAGGAGAGGTCGGGACCGGTCAGAGTGATGTGCGGTTCGTGGAGGACGGACGGGTTCGTCACCACGGCCGCGGCCGCCTCCGGCAGCATGCCGCCCACATCCACACCCCAGATGGAGACACCCGGGCAGATTCGACCGGCATGGTACACCTCAAACACTCCCACCGACACCACGGTCAGAATCAGCAGAGTCAGGACGATAGAAAGCAGAATGCGGATGGCCATCCTACCTCCACTCATCCTGCCACGGATGGCGCCGACCGACGACGTGAGGCGCTGCCCGCGAGGCGATCAAGCGGATCACGGCGGCCCCGAAGACGAATCCGCCGATGTGCGCCCACCATGCTACGCCTCCACCGCTCTGGAAGACGTCGGCGGCCGCCAGCGCCAGGAGTCCGTTGAACAGCTGCGAGATGAACCAGAATCCCAGGTAGATCACCGCGGGGATCTCGATGAGCCGGATGAAGTAGAAGATGGGGATCAGGGTCAGCACTCGGGCCCGCGGGTAGAGCACCAGGTACGCTCCCAACACCCCGGCGATGGCGCCGCTGGCTCCCACGGTGGGGATCGGGGACTCCGCATACGCCACCAGATGGGCTCCCGCTGCGGCGACCCCGCCAACCAGGTAGAATAGGAGATACCGGAGATGCCCCACGCGATCCTCGATATTGTCCCCGAAGATGTAGAGGGCCAGCATGTTGGAGATCAGGTGCCACCACCCGCCGTGGAGGAACATCGAGGTGAACACCGTCATCCACGAGTGGAGATCGCCCACCTGCCAGAACCGGGCCGGCACCAGTCCCCAGGACCTGGCGAACTCGTAGAGCGAATCGGGGCCCATGGCGACGCTCTGGAACAGGAACACGGCCACGTTGAGGACGATCAGCCCCACGTTGACCACGGGTACACGGCGCGATGGGACATTGTCCCGCAACGGAATCACGTCCAGGCCTCCTGGAGAAGCGGGCGTGTACCGCTTCTCTGGTTCTGGACCGCTCTCCCGCGCAAGACCGTACTCGTAGGCCGAAGCCGTCCTCGGATGCGGCCCGAGCCACCTTCGAACCCCCTGTCAGGGGTACGGTGATTGTACCCGGATGGGGCGAGGTTGCAAGTTGACCAGGCGTAGGAAGGAGGAGGGAGCATCGAGAAGCTGGTATCGTCCAGACGGCTCGACGTAGGGCCGGGAGGCCCGCACGGGGAAGCGGAGACGTGAAGGAGCCGGCACCTCAGCGGTCAACAGGTACGTGAATTCGAGCGGGTGACCAAGACCGGCAGGGTGGGCGGGTTCCTGCGGCCGGCCTCGCGAGGTCGTGACCCCTACGCTGCCGTCTATCGTCGCCCCCCAGCCTCAGGACAGATCGACCCGAATCCGCTCGGCGATGGCCATCCTCTCTTTAGTCACGCGGCAGGTCCAGGCATATACGCCGACCCCTGCTTCAGCCGCCTGCCGCAGGGCCTGGCCGAAGGCGGGGTCGGCCTCGTCGTGCGGGGCGAAGCGGCGGGCGTCGGCCCGCTGGACGACGAAGACGACGGCGGCCTGGTCTCCCGAGCTCACCGCCTCACTCAGCTCCTGCACGTGGCGCGCGCCGCGGGTCGTCGGGGCGTCGGGGAAACGAGCGGTATCGTTCTCCACCAGGGTTACCGATTTGGCCTCCATCCATAGCCGCCCCTCGGGCATTCGCAGTAGGAAGTCGACCCGACTCCCCCCACGGACCACCTCCCGGTCGAACTGCTGGCAGGCGCGGAACGGTCCCAGCCGCCTGTCTTCCAGTGCCTCGGCCAGCAGCGGGTTTGGCAGCCGGGCGTCGACGGAGACGAGGACGTCTCCATGCTCAACCAGCTTCAGATCGTAGGCCGTCTTGCGACGCCGTCCGCTGACCGGTGCCACCCAGCAGCGGCGGCCCGGGGTCAGCAGCTCCATCAGGCGTCCCGAGTTGGGAAGGTGCGCGTCCACCTGGCGCCCGCGGATGGTGACCGTCACGCGGAAGCGGTTGAGTCGTTCGACATATGTGCAGGGGATGACAACACCCAATCGCATACGCATGGTGAGGGCGGGATGGGCCCCCTCCGCGGGGGTTCTCAGCACCTGTCGCAGCCCGATCCCGAAGGCGGCGCCGCCCAGCAGGAAAGGAATCGCTCCGGCGCGGAGACTACCCGATCTGCTCTGGTCTCAGTCGGTGGTTCTCGCTAACCAGCCGCACATGGATTCTGGCCCGTGTCTCCATTCGTCTGCAAGTTGAACTCTGCCCGGACCTGGTTGAATGACTCGCCCTCAGATAGGACCAGTAGAGTGTCTCCTCCTTGCAGCACTGTTCCTCCGCTGGGCACCAGATAGTCACTGTCTCTCGCGATGAGGATCACCAGGAAGTCGTCGGGCAATCCCAGCTCCCCAATAGCCTTCCCGGCCGCGCGCGAGCCAGCTGGCACGTACAATTCCTTGAGCTCGCTCGAAAAGTTCTCCGTCGGTGTGTACTCGATGGGATAGAAGCGCTTCGGCAGCGCCGGGGCGTCGACCTTCAACCATCGCGCCACCAGGGGAATGGATGTCCCCTGCAGCAGGACTGAAGTGAGGACGATAAAGAAGATGACGTTGAAAATCAGGTCGGCCTGGGGAATTCCGGCCAACAGGGGAAAGGTTGCCAAGATGATGGGGGCTGCCCCGCGCAGCCCCACCCAGGACGCAAAAGCCCGTTCTCGCCAGCTGAAGCGACTAAACAGCAAACCGATGAAGACGCTCACCGGACGGGCCACCAATATCAGAAACCCCGCCACCAGGAGACCGACTCCCATGATCGGCACCAGGCGGGAGGGAAAGACGAACAACCCCAGGGTCAAGAACATAGTGATCTGCATCAGCCACGCGACACCATTGTGAAAACGCTGGAGGCGCTGCTTGTGGGGGAAATCGAACCGTCCCATGGTTATGCCAGCCACATAGACGGCCAGGAACCCACTTCCGCCAATCGTGTCGGTCAACCCGAATGTCAGTAGGACGAAGGCCAGGGTCAGCACCGGATAGAGCCCTTCATAACCCAACTCAAGGCGCTTGATGAGGAACAGCATGGCCCTGGCCACCGCGAGCCCGACAATCGCTCCGACGACCATTTGCACCACAAACAACCATATCAGGCTCAGGGGCGATAAACCGGGTTCCGTGATCAAGCGGATCATGCCCACCGTCAGGAAGATGGCCATAGGATCATTGCTGCCCGATTCCAGCTCCAACAACGGTTTCAGTTGACCTCGGAGGCTGATGCCCTTGGAGCGCAGCACCGAGAATACCGCTGCTGCGTCTGTAGAGGACACGATCGAACCGAGGAGCAGACTTTGGAGCAGTGAGAACCCGAAGAGCACGTTGGCAGCAAGGCCAACAACCAGCGCCGTGATGAACACGCCGGCCGTGGCTAGCAACACGCCCTGGGTGGCCACAGGGCGAACCTGAGTCCATGCTGTGTCGAAACCACCGGAGAACAGGATCAAGACCAGGGCGATAACGCTGACGGACTGCGCCAGGAAGGGGTCATCGAAGTAGATGCCCCCAGGCCCCTCAGACCCGACCACCATCCCCAATGCCAGGAACAACAGCAGCGTGGGAATACCAAATCGGTCGGAGAGCTTGCTTATGAGAACGCCGACGAGCACCAGCAGCGCAGCGCCAGTGAGGACGTATGGATCGTATCCTCTGATCATCTCCCGAATCAAACCTCACTTCGTAACTTGGTCATGTGACGTGACAGGGCTGCACGGCGCTCCAATGCCTGAGGAAGCGACGGCGGTGCGAGCACGACCAGCGGGAGTTCTCCCCGTCCTCGCACTCCATGGGACGGCACGGGGAGCGACACCTGGCTTGGGTGCCTGCCAGGCGAAGTACTCTTCTTGGTGTGTCAGCACGTCCAGGTCGTGCAAAGGAGCCAGCCCCAACTTTCCACCGCCAGCCGACAGCTGGACGCCGCGACCCAGCGTGGCCCCCGGAGCCACAACCAGGTTGCGGAGGACTGCCGCTCTGATCGCGCGAAAAAGCAGCCAAAACGGGATGCACCGGACCAGTTCCGGACCATCGGCCACGTTGCGGCCGATTATACCGTCGGTGCTGTCATCGATCAAAGGTGGTCTTCCCCGATTGCCACAACCGCCTCCGTCACTCTGAGAAAACCCATGGCGCCCAGCTGGCCAAACTCGCGCAGCGAGCCCCAAGTCGCGTACCACTCTGAATGGGAGAAACCGCGGCGGCCCAGAACGGCTGCGTTGCCATCATAGTGCTAGTCCAGCCCGATCTGCCAACAGCCCCCGGGGGAGACGGCAGCCAGAGGCGAGCTCGCCTCCGTGTTCCCTCTCCCCTTGGGGGAGAGGGTTAGGGTGAGGGGGGGCATCGTCAGCACTGTCGTCTTCGCCTCCAACTCAACCCTCACACACCGAATGCGCTTTCTCAGTAGCAGCGGAGCGTCCAAGAATCTCGGTCACCTCCACCAGACACGATTCGCGTGCGGGTACCCCTGCACCGGCGAGCACGCTCTGATTCTCGATGTGCCTTTGCACCCCTAAGACGGTTGGTTCGGAAGAAGGCCCCGGACGTTGTCAATGGGTACTGATGCTCCGTGCCGTCGCAACGCCGTCTGGCTGACACCATTCCACTGTAGCTCAGTCTTCCGAAACCTTCAAGGTCTCCGCCCCGACCGGCCCGTCAGCCATTGCTCCGGAGCAGCCTCCATAGTGTGACGCTGAAGATGGCAAGGCCCGACAGGAGACTGGCTCCTCCCCCCACAACACGGCTGAACCGCTCTTCTCCGCTCCCAAGAACCAGCACAGCCAACCCGGTCACGAGCAATCCGCCGCCGAAAATCATCAGAAGCAGGTCCGGGTGCGCCAGGGTCTCCGCGATGCTCTTGAGGGTCTGCTCGGCATAGAGGACGGTAAGGAAGGTGGCTACCCACACCGCGATCTGGACCGGAATGAGCCACAGCGCCCCCCAGCGTGCGAAGCCAGGCCGGGTACTGGTGGCGAACGCGACACCGACAAGGAACGGTATCCCTCCAAAGAGGGCCGCCCATACCGTCTTGAACGCCAGCTGACAGCCGTACGTGGCGCGGCCCTCTTCCCGCCAGAAGGCGCGCAGGGCGCTGCTCAGCACGGCCGCGCTGATGACCTGGAAGAGCAGCAGGAACGGGATGAAAATGAGAGATTCCGGATGATGTGCCACGATGCAGGCGATTATACAGCACTCACCCCCATCGATCAAGGTTGACATGGCCTTTTTCCCATGCTACCATAGCTGCCAGCCTGGGGCTGCCGTCGAGCCCCCTGATGGGGTGGTCCTCCGCCGACGGTGCCCGATGGATAGCG
>SKLM01000087.1 GCA_007123205.1 Thermoflexales bacterium | reverse complement strand
GCATGGTCGCCCGTCTCGACCATGTCAAGGGAATGGATCTGGTGAAGCCGGCGCTCTCCCGGCTCCTACAGGAGCAGGATGTTCAGTTCGTCGTCCTGGGTACAGGCGATCTCCGTTATCACGAGATGTTCAAAGCTCTTCAGGAGCGTTACCCTGATCAAGTACGGGCGTTCCTGAAGTTCGACGAGGTGTTGGCCCGGCGTATCTATGCCAGCGCGGACGTGTTCCTGATGCCTAGCTTGGTGGAGCCGTGCGGTCTCGGTCAGATGATTGCTATGCGCTACGGGTGCGTACCTGTCGTGCGCGAGACTGGCGGCCTGGCCGACACAGTGATTGATCACCGACCGGGGCGCGGACACGGCACGGGTTTCGTGTTCGAGGACAAGACGCCGGAGGCGTTTATCGGGACTCTGCAGCGGACACTTGATACCTATCAAGACCGAGAGACCTGGCGGGCCATTCAGATGCGGGGGATGGCGTCCGACTTCTCCTGGACAGCCTCGGCCAAGGCGTACTCTAGTCTCTACCACAGCGCTCTTAGCTTGCACTGAGTGTCGTTGGCAGTCCGCCAGGGGTACGGCGTTCTGCCAGCCGAATGCGGTCAGCGTTTGGGACTTCCGGCAGGCTTCGTCTTTGGCCTAGGCGTGGGGCGGATTGATTTGAAGGTCGTGGTGACAGCCCCCCGTCAGTCCCAAGGCGGCGGGGCCTTGCCTTTCCGTCTCGAGGACTGGTGCGACCTGTGGGGGCTGCCGCTACCCCGGTCTCCTGTGTGAGACTAACGCACCAGAACTGCCGCCGCGGAGGCTCATCTGATCGCTTTGGAGGGACTCGGCGAGGCTCTGTCCGACCGTCCCGCCACCCGCTGCAGGCACGTGGTATTCGGGAGATCCTGGAAAGGAGTCGGTGTCGGAATGAGCGAGAGAGAAGCCGGAGAGCCCTGGGCTTTTCACCCGGATGCCTCCCTTCAATCCGTGCTGGATGCACCGGACTGCCCAGCGTTGCTGAGGAGTGCCTTGACGGGGGTCTACTCGTACCAGCTGCGAACTCAGACAACGGTGAGTCGAACGCTCCGGGCATTTCAGCTAATGCCTCAGTGGATCGCAGCTCTCTTGGCCCTGGGAGCAAGCGTTGGTCTTGAGCAGGAGGATGGTGTCAGGGAAGTGCCGCTGGATCGGCTTGGCCGGCTGACCTCGAACGGAGACATAGCAGCTCTGTACATTCCACTCCCGGATTCGGCCTGCAGGTGGGGCGAGGCACACGTGGCTCGCACGCCCTCGGATGAGCCTATCGTGGCGGCATTTGCCTGGGTCAAGTTGCGTGGGAGACTCGTACAAGCAGCCCGCGTCGCCCTTACCGGGGTCTGGCCCGAGGGCGTCCGACTGGCCACCTCTGAGCATGCCCTCGTGGGGGAGCCGCTGACGGTCGAGCAGATTCGTGCCCTGGCGGGGCGCATCCAGGATCGGGTGGAGCCGGTCGGTGACTACAGGGGCAGTGAGGAGTACCGGAGGGCCATGGCTGGTGCGATGTCGCGACGAGCGTTGAAGGCCTGTATGGAGCCGGGGGGCAGCGATGCCTAGAGACCAAACGCGGACCATCAGGCTGATCCTCAATGGCCAGAAGCGGACGCTGCGGGTCGACCCTGCCGACACCCTACTCGAAGCACTCCGTGCAGCCTCTTACACCAGTGTCAAGTACGGCTGCGGCACAGGGGACTGCGGGGCGTGCACGGTATTGATCGACGGCGAGCCGACACACAGTTGTCAGATACGGGCTGTCGAGGTCGATGGGCATGAGGTGTTCACAGTCGAGGGCCTCGCTCCGTTTCCGGCACGGCGGCTGGATGATCTCCACCCGATTCAGTCCGCGTTTGCCGAGACAGGCGCCATTCAGTGTGGCTACTGCACTCCCGCTCAGATTCTCACGGCCAAGGCGCTCCTCCATCGGAATCCCGACCCTACGAGGGACGAAATCCGATCGGCGTTGAGTGGTGTGTTGTGTCGCTGCACGGGGTACGTTAAGATCATCCAGGCTGTGGAACGTGCCGCGGCTCTGTTGCGGGACGAGGGGGTTTGCCCGTTTCGCCACGCAGCAGCGACCCTACCGGGTGATCAGTCTCTGGCCGATCTGTTGGCCGAGCGTAATCTAATCGCGGGCGACTGGCGTGAACCGCGGACACCGCTGGTCATCTCGCCTCCAGCGATGGCACGGTTAGTCGTAGTCGGTGAATCGGAGTCGAAGGTGGACGGCATCAAATTGGCGGCGGGTACACCGGCCTTCACCGACGATGTGAGGATGGAGGGGATGCTCTACGGGGCGCTGCTTACCAGTCCCCATGCCCACGCTCGGATCCGAAGCATCGATGCCAGGGAGGCGGCCGCGCTGGAAGGGGTTCACGCCGTGCTGACCCATGAGGATATCCCGCGCGTGAAGTATGCGTCGGGGGGACAGAGCTTCCCTCAACCCCCTCCGTATGATCAGGTCTGCCTCGATGATAAGGTGCGCCACGTCGGTGACCGGGTCGCGGTGGTGGCCGCTGCGTCGCCCAGGCTTGCCCGCAGGGCCTTGCGCCTCATCGAAGTGGACTACGAGGTGCTGCCGCACGTGCTGGATGCGGAGGAGGCGCGGGGTAGCGATCCGCCTGTCATCCACGACGAGCAAGACACTGAGGGCATCTACGATGCCAGTCGGAACACCGTGCATCGTATCGAAGCAGCAGAGGGCGATCGGCAGGAGCAGTGGCGCAGAGCTGACCACATCTTCGAGCGTGAGTATCGTACCTCCCAGCAGCAGCACGCTCACATCGAGCCGCACGCCTGCATCACATACTGGGACGAGGATGGGCGCCTCGTCGTGCGCACCAGCACGCAGGTACCGTTTCACATCCGGCGCATGCTGGCACCGCTCTTAGGTCTCTCAGAGAAAGAGATCCGCGTCATCAAGCCGCGCATCGGGGGCGGCTTCGGGAACAAACAGGAGATGATCCTCGAGGATCTCTGTGCCCACCTAACGATTGCCACCGGACGGCCGGTACGTATGATGTACACCCGGCACGAGGAGTTCACCAGCTCTCGCAGCCGCCATCCAACTGTCCAGCGGTATCGCGTCGGGGTGACGAACGATATGGAGGTAGTCGCCACCGAGCTCGACCTTCTGGGGGATACCGGGGCCTACGGCACCCACGGCCTGACGGTGAACATGGTAGCCGGACAGAAAGGGCTGACGCTGTACAATTCGCCCTACTCGGCCTTTCGGTGCGATGTAGTCTACACCAACAAACCGACGGCTGGGGCTTTTCGCGGCTACGGTGCGATGCAGACACATTTCGGCATTGAGACGCTGATGTCGGAGATCGCGTCCGAGATGGGATGGGACGTCGTCGAATTCAAGCGGAGGAACTGGATCAAAGACGGGGAGCTCTTGGTGATGGCCACGGCTCTGGGAGAGGGCCGGGAGGGCTTCGAGCAGCGGATCCGCTCCAATGGCCTCGCCGAGTGCGTTCGCGTCGGGTTGGAAGCCACTCAGTGGTATGAGAAGCGTAGAAAACTGAACCACGCCTCCGCCGTGAACGCCACGGATGGGTGCATTGAGCCCCTCCGACGCGGGATCGGGATGTCCCTGATGGCCCACGGCAGCGGGATCGCCGGTCTCGATATGGCCGCCGCCACTATCAGGATGAACGATGACGGGTCCTTCGTCCTCTTGGTCGGCGCCGCGGATCTGGGTACTGGCTCAGACACAATCTTGGCTCAGATCGCGGCGGAGGAGCTGGGGGTCGCGGTTGACGACATCCTGGTTCACTCCTCCGACACCGATTTCACCCCGTTTGACAAGGGTGCCTATGCCTCGAGCACCACATACGTCAGCGGGAACGCGGTACGAAAGGCGGCGATAAAGGCGGCGGCCCGGATCAGGAAGCACGGCGCAGCGATGTTGGGGGTGGAGCTGAGGGGAAGCCGAGACGCGGGCGAGCGAGACGGCACTCGGCAGGAGGAGGTCGGGGACGTTCCGACGACCGGGCTGGAGGACATAGAGCTTCACGGTGGCTCGGTCCGGTTCCCTGATGGCCGACGTGTGACGCTTGAACAGATCGCCCTCAGCAGCCTCCATCAGCAGAACCAGCATCAGATCGTTGCCAGTGCATCGCACCTGAGCTACGACAGCCCACCGCCCTTCGGCGCGCAGTTCGTCGAGGTGGCCGTCGATACGGAGACAGGACAGGTGACGGTCGAGCGCGTGTTGATGACGGTCGACGCGGGACGGGTGATCAACCCGATCACCGCGTCGGGACAGGTGGAAGGAGGTATCGCCCAGGGCCTGGGCTTTGCACTCTGCGAGGAGATGGTATACGACGTCGATGGGCGGCTGCTCAACCCCCGGCTTGGTCCCTACCATGTGTACAAGGCGGATGAGATGCCCGATATCGACGTCATATTCGTACAGACTGACGAGCCCACGGGCCCCTATGGGGCGAAGTCTGTGGCGGAGCTTCCCATCGACGGCGTCGCGCCAGCCATTGCTGACGCGATACACGACGCGACGGGGATTTGGCTCCGGGAGGTGCCTTTCACGCCGGAGCGCGTCTGGCGAGCGCTGCGGGCCCGGACGTAAGGGAGGTGTGCGACTCCCCCTCGCTGAAGCGTGGGGCAGATGGCAGCTGACGAGTTCTGGTTCTCGGACCCCGCTCGATCACGTAGAGTGGTGCGGGTGAGCGACAAGGTATACACCCCTGTCTCGGCACGGGGGCAAGCTGACTATACTTGGGCCGGCCTGCGGCTCCTCGGGTATGGAAGGAGGACGACGCGGGCGGATCGCGGAAGGACAAGGCGGCGAAAACCAGGAGGTTGCCATGTACAAGACTATTCTTGTTCCCCTGGACGGGTCCAACCGTGCGGAGGCTATCCTCCCTCATGTAGAGGAATTAGCTCAGCGCTACCAAGCGCTAGTGGTGTTTGTGCGGGTTATGGAGCCGATGCCGTATCTGATCGGACCCGAGGGCATGCCGGTGGTGCTTCCAGAGGCTGAACTGGAGCAGTGTCGGAAACATGTGCGGGATTACATGGACGCCATCGCGGACGATTTCCGTGAGAGAGGAATCAACGCCACGTCGCAGATCCGCCAGGGGCCCGTTGTGAAGAGCATCATCGAGGCGGCAGCTGAGGAAAGAGCGGATCTCATCGCCATCGCGAGCCACGGTCGGAGTGGTCTGTCGCAGTTCTTCTACGGCAGCGTGGCGGCTGGCGTACTGCAGCGGGTTGAGCGACCTCTGCTAGTCGTCCGATCAAGAGGCTAGCAGAGGGGACCGCATCGGATGATCGGCGGTGCAGCCAAAGGAAGGGACAACGTGGGCGAGAATAGCCTGAAGGTGGCGACCTACAACGCAAACTCCATTCGGGCGCGGATGGACTTGATCCTCGACTGGCTTGAGGCCGAGCAGGCAGACGTGCTCTGCGTTCAGGAGACGCGGGTTCAGGACGACGAGTTTCCTGAGGAGGTCATCCGTGAGGCGGGGTATCACGTGGTGTATCGGGGGCAAAAGGCCCACGCGGGCGTGGCGATCATCAGTTCGCTGGAGTCACAGGACGTGGAGTACGGCTTCGACGACGGGGGCGAACCGGACGAACCACGCTTGATCCGGGCGGTGATCGCCGGGCTTCCGGTTGTGAACACGTACGTGCCGCAGGGCCGCTCAGTCGACTCGGAGCATTTCGCGTATAAGCTTGAATGGTTTGCGCGATTGCGCGACCTCTTTGAACGACACTACCAGCCGCAAGAGCCGCTGTTGTGGATGGGGGATTTCAACGTCGCGCCGGAACCCATAGACATCTACGACCCCAAGGGGAAGATGGATCACGTGGATTTCCACCCCGATGCAAGGAAGGCGTTAGAGGAAGTGAAGGCGTGGGGTTTCGTCGACGTCTTTCGGCAGCACCACCCGGACGCAGAGGACCAGTACACGTATTACGACTATCGAGCGAAGGATCCGATCGAGCGCGGCATCGGCTGGCGCGTGGATCACATCTGGGCGACGAAGCCACTGGCGGATAGAGCCACCGACTCGTGGATCGACCTGGAAGCACGGCGCGCAGAAAAGCCGTCGGACCATACGTTCCTGATTGGAGTATTCGACCTCGATGAAGGGTAAGCTAGAATAGGACCAGGCATGCTACGTGTCAAGCGACTGTCTGTCCTGGTGACCAGTAACGGGCCCGAGAGATAACCGGGCTGACGTTGACGGACGAAGGGGTTTGCGTCACTTCTTTCTTTGACGGGCCGCAAGTTCTGCGCGGGCATCTCCTGCCCATAGATCTCCTGAAGCACCGTGTCCAGTTGGAGCCGCTGCAGGAGGGCGAAGAATGAGCGATGTTGACAAGCTGCAGGTGGTTGTGCCGCAATGG
>SKLM01000090.1 GCA_007123205.1 Thermoflexales bacterium | reverse complement strand
GTTGGAGGCCAGGGAGGAACTCGATCTCGGCGGGCGATACGTGTGTCCCGGGCTGATCGATGCCCACGTTCACGTCGAGTCGTCCATGGTCACCCCTCCCCATTTTGCGCGCACGGTTCTCCCTCGGGGGACCACCACGGTGATCAGCGATCCTCACGAGATCGCCAACGTGTGCGGCGCTGATGGCGTGCGGTACATGCTCGACGGATCCCGTGGTTTGGGTCTGAGCCTCTACGTGATGCTGCCTTCGTGTGTGCCGGCGACGCATATGGCCACTGCGGGGGCCGAACTGACGGCGGGGGATCTGGCGGCGCTGGCGGATCTCCCGCGGGTCATCGGCCTGGCTGAGTTCATGAACGTCCCCGGCCTGGTGCTCGGGGATACAGGGGCGGTGGAGAAGATCGAGGCCTTCCGGGGCAGCGTGATCGATGGCCACGCGCCGGGGGTCAGCGGGCTCTGGCTCCAGGCTTACGTCGGTGCGGGTCCCGGGTCCGATCACGAGTGTACGACGGCCGACGAGATGATCGAGAAACTACGGCTGGGGATGATGGTTTTCATCCGCGAGGCGACCGGAGCGAGGAATCTGCGAGATCTGCTGCCGGCGGTGACGGCGGAGAATAGCCGGCGATGCTGTTTCTGCACGGACGATCGGCATCCCGCCGACCTGCTCGACGAGGGCCACCTGGACCATCTGGTCCGACTGGCTGTTGCAGAAGGTCTTGACCCGGTCATGGCGATTCGTATGGCGACGATAAACGCGGCCGAGTGGTTCCGACTGCGAGATCGCGGCAGTATCGCCCCGGGTAAGCGAGCCGATCTGATTGTCTTCTCGGACCTGCGGGACTTCCGGCCAGAGATGGTCTTCGCCGGGGGGCGGTTGGTAGGCCGGGATGGCGAGTTTGTCGGTGAGTGGCGGGAGCCTGGTTCGGGGGACCTGGCCGTGCGCGGCACGATGGACGTTCGCTGGGATGAGTTGAGCCTGGCCATTCCAGCGCCCGATTCAGGCAGTGGTGGTGTTGAGACCCGCGTGATTGGTGTGGTGCCTGGTCAGATCGTCACCGAGCACCTGGTCGAGCGGATGCCGGTGTCGGACGGAGAGGTGATCGCCGATATCCAGCGTGACATCGTCAAGCTGGCGGTGATCGAGCGCCACGGGCGGACGGGGAACGCGGGCCTGGGGTTCGTGCAAGGCTTGGGCCTACAACGGGGAGCGCTGGCGGGGAGCGTGGGCCACGATGCCCACAATCTCATCGTCGCCGGATGCGACGACCGGTCTATGATGACGGCGGCGCGTCGGGTGGCGGACCTCCAGGGCGGGCTGGTTGCGGCGGCAGGGGGCACGGTGCTGACCGAGGTTCCGCTCCCGATCGCGGGCCTGATGGCGGATCGCCCGATGCATCAGGTCCGCCGTCAGATGGATGAGCTGGTGGGCGCAGCGCACGACCTGGGTTCCGAGCTGCATGACCCGCTGATGACGCTGGGTTTCCTCGCCCTGGAGGTGATCCCGGAGTTGAGGCTGACAGACCAGGGGCTGGTGGATGTGGGGCGGTTCGAGATCGTGCCGTTGTTCGTGGGAGGTGCCCAAGGGGGGCGGGGGTTGAGTTGAGCGACGGGGGAGAGGGGGCCGATCGCCGCCAAAGACGCCGACAGGATGAGTATCGGCTTCTCTGGGTGGTCGTCGGATTCGTGATTGTGGGGGGCGGGGCGGCTATCGCGCTGAGCTATGGGCTGCGGGCCGCCGCCCTGGGTGTGGCCTGTCTGGCCGCGGGTGGATCCACGCTGGTGGGGCTGTGGTTCATCCTGGTCCTATTGGAGCGGGTGTCGAAGGATTGAGGGCCGTCGGATTGGCATCCGGATGCGGGCGCCAGGGCGTGGACAGCTGGACCAGTCCGCAGCGGGGATGGGGCCGGGGTCGCCCAAGCCGCCTGAGCCTTCACCCGGGCGATGTTTGTGGTTCCCAGGTCCGGGATCCGGGCCTGGACTCATGGTTGGCGTAGGGAAAGGAGACGGGACAAGGAAGATGTCTGAACAGTGGTACCTGAGCCGAAAAGGGGAGCAGTACGGTCCGTACAACTGGGCACAGTTGCGCGAGTTTGCGGAAGCAGGACGGGTGAGGCCAGAGGATTTCGTGTGGTGTGAAGGGATGCCCGACTGGGTCGCGGCTGTCGAGGTGGAGGGCCTATTGGGGCCGCGAGCGCCTGCGGCACCTCCCGTCCATCCGGCGGGAGCCTCGCAGCCGGCCCCTTCGAGGAGCACATCAGAACAGCCTGAGGAGCGCGCGGCGGCCGATGCGCCCAGAGAGGCACGAGGAGCAGACGATGAACGGATCGCCGGGATCATCCCTGCCATGCGCCGCAAGACAGGCCTGTTCTCTTCGAAGGTGTTCAACCTGGTGGTGACGGACCGACGTATCCTGTTCGCCGAGGTGACGAACGAGATGCTGAAGGATGCGGCGAAGGATGCGGCCGCGGAGGCGAAGGCCGATGGGAAAGGGTTCATCGCGCGGGCGGCAGCGACGGCGGGGTCGTGGCACCGTGTACACCAGCAGTACTGGCAGATGACGCCAGAGGCGATATTGGCAGAGAGCTCGAATAACACCTCGATCAATCACCGTGATATCGTGTCGATCAGGATCCGGGGCGGCGGGTTCGATTATGATGACAGTCAGCAGGCGCCCGATGAGATGCTCATCAAGACGAATAGGGAGAAGGTGAAGCTGTTCTTCGAGCGGGGGAGAAGCGGCGAGGCCAGGTCGTTGCTGCGGGAGCTGTTGGGGAAGAGAGTGCGTTGAGCTTTTTCGGCTGCCAAAGAGACTGGGGAGGGGTATGAGACGGGATGAGCTAGTTGAGTACCTGGACGGATACCTTCGGGTTGGTGAGATTGAGGACAAGTCGCAGAATGGGCTACAGGTCGGCGGTCCTGAGGAGGTGACGAAGGTCGCCTTCGCCGTCGATGGCTGCCAGGCCTCGTTCGAGCGCGCGGCGGCTGCAGGGGCGCAGCTGTTGGTGGTGCACCACGGGCTTTTCTGGAGCGATTCGCAGCTACTGACGGGCCTTCATTTCCGTCGAGTCAGAACACTGATCGACGGGCGGTGCGGACTGTATGCAGTGCACCTGCCCCTGGATGCCCACCGGGAGGTGGGCAACAACGCCGAGATGGCGCGTCTGCTGAGGTTGCGAGACGTCAGGCCCTTCGGTGAGTATAACGGGTTGGAGATTGGGATGGTTGGTGTGCTGGATCACCGGATGGACATGCCCGGGTTTCTCGGGCGGCTGATCCAGGCGCTGGGCAGCCCACCAATCCGGGTCCTCGACCACGGGCCGGACGAAATCGATCGAGTTGGATGCGTATCGGGCGGGGCTGCCTCGATGATGGATCAGGCGGCGCGGGAAGGGGTGGATGCCTACGTGACGGGAGAGACGAGTCACAGCTGCTACCACGAGGCGGGCGAACGAGGCCTCAACGTCTTCTTCTCAGGCCACTATGCCACCGAGACCCTGGGCGTGAAGGCACTGGCGCGCCACCTGGAGGAGGAATTCGAAGTGGAGACTATCTTCATCGACCTTCCCACGGGGATGTAGGGACTGAATTGCTAAGGTGCGGGGATCATGATATCATCTGCTCGTGCTCCCAGACTGGGACAGAGGGGGACGGGCGTCGCTCCGCAGCACGCGGCCTGGCGGGTCCCCGGGGAGGAGCAAGACTGTCGCCATCGCTGAGCTAACGTTCCACGAGTTGAGTTAACAAGAGGGAGGAAGAGAGTGAGCAAACGATTGTGGGGCTCGATCGGTTTTCTGGTCGTTGTGGCTCTTTTGGTAGGCGCCTGTGCGCCGCCGGCTACGCCGGAGCCAACAGAGCCACCTGTTGATGAGGAGATCGCGGATGACGAACTGCCGGTGCGAGCGGCCTTTGTCTACATCAGCCCTCCGGGTGACCTGGGATGGACGTACGAGCACGACCGGGGCCGCTTGATGCTGGAGGCGGAGTTGGGCGCCTTGGTCGAGACCGCGTATATGGAGGACGTCGGCGACGGTCCCGATGCCGCACGCGTTGTCAGGCAGTACGCCCAGGAGGGATGGGACGTGATCTTCACGACCTCATTCGGCTACATGGAGCCGACGTATGAGGTGGCGGAGGAGTTCCCCGATGTTCGCTTTGAGCACTGCTCGGGGTACATGACCCGGGAGAACATGTCCACCTACTTTGGCCGGATCTACCAGCCCCGCTATCTCTCGGGCATCGTCGCCGGAGGGATGACGGAGGAGAACCTCATTGGGTACGTGGCTGCGTTCCCGATCCCGGAGGTCATCCGGGGGATCAATGCCTTTACGCTGGGGGTTCGCTCAGTCAACCCCGACGCTGAAGTGCGTGTCGTCTGGACCAACACCTGGTACGGCCCGGTTCTGGAGCGGGAGGCTGCCGAGGCGCTACTGGATCAGGGAGCTGATATCATCGCTCAGCACCAGGACACGACAGAACCTCAGAAGGCGGCTGAGGAGCGTGGGATGCTTAGCATCGGTTACAACTCCGACATGCGTCAGTTCGTGGGCGACAGTGTACTGACCAGCCCGCAGTGGAACTGGGGCACCTACTACATCGACACGGTGCGGGACATCATCGATGGCACGTGGCGGACATCCCAGTTCTGGGGCGATCTCGAGAGCGGCGTTGTGATGCTGGCAGAGATGAGCCCGCTGGTTCCCGATGAGCTGCGTCAGCAAGTTGAGACTGAGAGAGAGCGGATTCTGAACACAGATTGGGACGTCTTCTGCGGTCCGATTAACGATCAGGATGGGAACGAGGCCGTGGCCGACGGTGTTTGCCTGTCGGATGAGGAGATGCTGAATATGGACTGGTTCGTCGAAGGCGTGATCGGTGAACCTGGATAGCTCACAGTAGCGCAGCCAGAAGGGCAGAGCGCTCGCAGGGAGCCCATTCAGGGTTCTAGCGCTCTGCCCTTTACTTTGTCGCTGGTGGAAGGGAATGAGCCCGTGGGGCATGAGATGAGTGCGGGAAGATCGCAGGAGCCTGTGCTTCGCATGGTGGGCATCACCAAGCGCTTCCCGGGGGTGCTAGCTAACGACCATGTGGACCTCGAGCTTCACCAGGGAGAGGTATTGGCCTTGCTGGGAGAGAATGGGGCTGGCAAGTCCACGCTCATGAACGTGCTGAGCGGCCTGTACCGGGCCGACGAAGGGGCCATCTACGTCCGGGGGGAACGGGTGGTGATCCGCTCTCCGCGTGATGCCTACGAGTTGGGCATTGGCATGGTCCACCAGAACTTCATGCTGGTGGAGACTATGACAGTAGCCGAGAATGTGGTGCTCGGTCTTCGGGGGCTCTCCTTCCGCCTTGATCTCGGTCACGTCAAGCGTCGCCTGCGGGAGCTGGGCGCGCAGTATGGGCTCAAGGTCGACCCCGATGCATATGTGTGGCAGCTCTCGGTGGGGGAGCAGCAGCGAGTGGAGATCCTCAAGCTGCTATACCGGGATGTGGATGTTCTGATCCTGGACGAGCCGACAGCCGTGCTGACGCCGCAAGAGGTCGATGATCTGGTTGAGGTCCTCCGCCGGGTGATAACGGAGGGGAAGGCGGCGGTGTTCATCACCCACAAGCTTCGCGAGGTGATGAAGTTCGCGGACCGGGTCACTGTGCTCCGCGATGGGAAGAACGTGGCCACTCGGCTTACACGGGAGACGTCTCCGGACGAGTTGGCTCGGTTGATGGTGGGGCGAGAGGTGCTGTTTCGCGTGGAGAAGACTGCCTGCGAACCGGGAGATGCGGTGCTCGAGGTAGAGAGTCTACGGGCTCTGGACGACAAGGGATTGCCCGCCCTGCGGGCGGTGTCTCTGACGGTCCACGCGGGGGAGATCGTCGGGATCGCCGGGGTGGCCGGCAATGGGCAGCGGGAGCTGGCGGAAGTCATCACGGGGCTTCGCGAGGCCACGGGAGGCGAGGTATATGTGTCCGGAGAGCGTATCACCAACTGTCCACCACTGAGGGCGATCGAAGTGGGGGTGGGTCACGTCCCGGAGGACAGGATAGAGATGGGACTGGTCGGGGACATGTCCGTCGCTGAGAATCTTGCGCTGAAGGCGTATCGCAACTCGGATTTCTCCCGGGGTCCGGTCCTTTACCCTGAAGGGATGAGGAGGTTTGCCGAAGACCTCATCAATGGATTCGCTATCATCACGCCGGGACCGGAGACTCAGGTCAAGTTCCTGTCCGGAGGCAACCTGCAGAAAACGATCCTGGCCCGCGAGTTGACGGCCTGCGGCGGGTTGCTGGTGGCCGTTCATCCGACGCGGGGGCTTGACGTTGGCGCGACGGAGACGGTGCGGAAGCAGCTGGTCGAGGAGCGTGACCGGGGCACGGCAGTGTTGCTCATATCGGAGGACTTGGACGAACTCCTGGAGATCGCCGACCGCATCGCAGTGATTTTTGAAGGAGAGATTGTCGGCACGACGGTGGCAGACGATGCCAGCCTCGGTGAGATTGGACTGATGATGGCCGGGGAACGGACGGAGAGCGAAGGAATGGCGACGTGAGGATCGCCTTTGAGAAGCGGGAGAGTGTATCCCATACCGTGCGGGTTCTGGTACCCCTGGTCTCGCTGGTTTTTGCTCTGGCCTTCGGAGCGCTCCTGCTGCTATTCTCTGGCGCTAATCCGGGGGTGGCCTACGCGGCGATGGCCAGGGGTGCCTTTGGGAGCAGCCGTGCGCTGGCAGAGACCTTCGTGAAGGCGATTCCCCTGATGCTCACTGGTCTGGCGGTGGCCGTGGCCTTCCGAATGCTGTTCTGGAACATCGGTGCCGAGGGGCAGCTGGCGATGGGCGGCCTCGCCGCTACCGGTGTGGCTCTCTTCGTGTCTGAGGGGCTACCGTCCTGGTCGGTGCTGCCGGTTGCCATCCTGGTGGGCACGCTGGCCGGCGCGGTGTGGGCAGCGATCCCGGCTGCCCTGCGGGCCTATCTCGGGGTCAACGAGGTGATCACCACGCTGATGATGAACTACGTCGCCATCCTCCTGGTATCGCACATGTATCACGGGCCGTGGCGAGATCCCGCCGGTTACGGGTTCCCGGGCACGGCGCGCTTCCCAGAGACGGCGTGGCTTCCGCGCCTGTACGGGCGGGCTCACTTCGGGCTGCTGTTCGCCGTGGTGGCGGCAGCCGTCCTGTGGTTCGTCCTGCAGCGGACAAAATTGGGATTTGAGCTGCGCATCGTGGGCGAGAATCCGGAAGCGGCCCGCTATATTGGGATTGACATTCCCCGCCTCATGTTGGTTGCCATGCTGGTATCCGGTGGCCTGGCCGGCCTGGCCGGGGTGTGTGAGGTCACCGGCGTGATGCGGCGGCTGCAGCAGGGCCTTACCGTGGGACACGGCTATACCGCTATCATCGTAGCCTGGCTGGCCCAGCTGAATCCATGGGCCGTGCTGCTGGTGGGGTTCCTTCTGGCCGGATTACTGGTCGGGGGTGACCAGATCCAGATGGCGATGGGTTTGCCCGCTGCGGTCGGGCTGGTTCTACAGGGTGCGTTGTTGTTTCCCATGCTGGGGGGAGCGCTGTTCACAGAGTATCGCCTGCGCATCGTGCGGACCACCCCGGAGGACGTAGGGACGCCGGAAGAGCTGGGGCTGGACGAGGCCAGATCATGAGTGTGCCTCTCCTCACCTCGCTCCTATCGATTACCGCGCGGGCCGGGACGTCGCTCCTCTATGCCACCCTGGGCGAGATTTACGCGGAGCGGTCGGGTATTCTGAACCTGGGTGTCGAAGGGATGATGATGTTAGGGGCGGTCTCTGCTTTCGCCGTCGCCTTTCACACGGGTAGCCTGGTTCTGGCCGTGGTAACGGCGTTGCTGGTGGGGACGGCGTTGGCTGCGGTTCACGCGTTTCTCTCCGTGTCGCTGAGAGCGAATCAGGTGGTGAGCGGGCTGACGATAACGCTCTTCGGGACAGGCCTGGCGAGCTTTCTGGGACAGAGGCTGGGTCCCGGCGGCACCCGTCTGGTGGGGCTGGTCGGCCCAGCTCTCGATCGACTTCCGATTCCCTACCTGTCGAATCTCCCCGTCATCGGCCCCTCACTGTTCCACCAGGATCTTCTGACTTACGGCCTGTACGCCGGCGTACCGTTTGCTGCCTGGTATCTATACAAGACGCGGGCCGGCCTGTACCTGCGGGCCGTGGGTGAGAACCCGGAGACGGCTGATGCGATGGGGATTCGCGTCGGCGTCACGCGATATCTCTACACGATGCTCGGGGGAGCCCTGGCCGGGCTCGGTGGGGCGCATCTGTCGTTGGCCTATACGAGGGGATGGACGGAGAACATCACCGGCGGACGGGGTTGGATCGCCGTAGCGCTGGTCATTTTCGCCATGTGGGATCCGCTGCGGGCTGTGATAGGGGCGGGGTTGTTCGGCGGGATCAATGCCGTCCAGTTCCGGATGCAAGCTGCGGGTACGACGGTGCCGGCGGCACTCCTCAATATGTTCCCCTACGTGGCCACCATCGTGGTGCTGGTGGCCATCACCTGGTGGGAGACGTTGCGGAAGCGGGTGGGTGCCCCAGCTGCGCTCGCGATCCCCTACGCTCGGGAGGAGAAAGGGTAGCACGGGGCTCGCCTGCTGCCTGGCGGGCAATGCGGGATCGCGCGGCCGGCGAGCCCCAGGGTGAGAGCTATGTCGGATGAGATGCGAGTCCAACCCTTTGCTGTCCTGCTCCAGTGGATGCTGGTTGAGTTGGAGCATAACGAAACGCTGTTCGGCATCCCTCGCTCGCTCTTCTATTCCCCCGCACCGGGCAGCCCCTACGCCACGACTCTGTTCGGTCATCATCTCGCCACCCCGATCGGTCCGGGAGCCGGACCGCACACCCAGTTGGCCCAGAACATCCTGGCAGCCTGGCTCTCCGGCGGTCGATTCATCGAACTGAAGACCGTGCAGGTCCGGGACGATCTCGAGATCCCACGCCCGTGTATCGACATGGCGGACGAGGGATACAACGTGGAGTGGTCCCAGGAGCTGAGATTGGATCAGTCGGCCTGGGAGTACATCAAGGCCTGGGTGCTGATCCACGTCTTGCGTCGCCTGCTTCGGTTTGAACGGGAGGTGCCGTTTGGTACGATCTTCAACCTCAGCGTGGGCTATGACCTGGAGGGTATCCGCAGCGGGCCGATGACCCGCTTCTTGGACCGACTGCAGGATGCGTCGGAGGAGATCGCTGAGCTTCGAGGGATTCTGAGGAAGAGGTTTCCTCAGTTCTCAGACATCGACATTCCGGCGCGAATCGCCGATAGTGTGACGCTCTCCACGATGCACGGTTGCCCACCCGACGAAATCGAGCAGATAGGCGGGTACCTGATGGAGGAACGGGGCCTCCACACGTTCGTGAAGCTGAACCCCACCTTGCTGGGGCAAGAGCGGGTGAGAGCCATCCTGGATGACCAGCTCGGTTTCCGGGAGATGCATGTTCCCGACGACGTGTTCCGCCACGACCTTCAATACGACCGGGCGGTGGACTTGATCGGTTCGTTGAAACGGGTAGCAGCCGCGTGCGGTCTCGTCTTTGGCGTCAAGCTGAGCAACACGCTGGCCATGGCGAATCACCGTGACGTCCTCCCGGGCGAAGAGGTCTACATGTCCGGTCGTGCCCTGTATCCCATCACCATGGCGCTCTTCCGAGAACTGAGCGCGGAGTTCGAGGAGGCATCGCCGGCAGGGTCTGGCCCCGGGTTGAATGTGTCCTACTCAGGCGGAGCAGACGCTCTCAACGTGACCACCATTCTCTCCTGCGGTGCCCTCCCCGTCACCGCGGTGTCTGACCTTCTGAAGCCAGGTGGCTATTCCAGGTTGCTCCAGTACCTGGAGAACCTCGAGAGCGGCATGGTCGATAGAGAGGTGAGGAGTCTGGAGGAGCTGGCACTGGACCGCCGGTCTCACCTTGAGGAGGCCACCCGGGCCTTGGAGCATGACCTGAACGGCCAAGCCGGGCGGTATCGGAAGGGCTATCATCCCCGCGAGCTGCCCAAGGTCGAATCGGGATTGGGCCTATTTGACTGCGTCGCCGCTCCATGTCGAGATCGGTGCGCCGTCTTCCAGGATGTGCCCGAATATGCCTGGCTTATCGCCCGGGGAGCGTACGATCGCGCTCTGGAGGTGGTGCTCCACCGGAACCCGCTTCCCCATATCACCGGTTATGTGTGTGATCAGCTCTGCCAGACACGCTGTACACGGAGCAACTACGATGAGGCCGTCGCCATTCGGGCGTTGAAACGGTTTGTTGCCGAGAACGGCTCGGTGTGCATGGATCGACCTGAATGGACACGGCGCCGGGTGGCCATTGTCGGCGGAGGTCCGTCCGGTCTCTCCGCAGCCTACTACCTGGCCCTGAGCGGGGTCCGGCCAATCATCTACGAGGCACGAGACAGAGCGGGGGGAATGCCCGCCATCGCACCCGCTTTCCGGCTGCCGGATCAGGTGGTGGCGGAGGATATCGGGCGGATCAAGGAGGTGGGAGCGGAGATCCTGCTCTCTCACCCGGTGACCGACCCGCCCGAGACGTTCCTGGCACAGGGATTTGACGCTGTTTACATCGCATCGGGTGCGCAGAGGGATGCTCGTCTGGGGATAGAAGGGGAGGACGGGGACGGCGTCTACCATGCCCTCGAGCTGCTGGAACGAGTAAGCCGCGGTGAGACGCTGCCCATCGACGGGGACGTCGTCGTCATCGGCGGGGGGAACACGGCGGTGGATGCCGCCCGGACGGCCAAACGCCTGACGGACGGACGAGTGACGATCGTCTACCGGCGGACGGAGGAGGAGATGCCGGCCGATGAGGAAGAGCTAACAGCCACATTCGCCGAAGGGATCGAGCTTCGGGAGCTGACCTCACCCACGCGCATTCTGTTGGACGAGGGCCGGGTCGTGTCGTTGGAGTGCGTGCGAAACGAGCTTGGAGAGCTTGGGTCCGACGGGAGGCGGCAGCCAGCGCGCGTCGAGGGGAGCGAGTTCGAGATAGGGAGAGGCGACGCCCGTGCGCTTCACGTGATCGTGGCCATCGGTCAACGGCCCGACATCGCGTTCCTTGATGGAAGCAGCGTCAGTGTGAAGGACGGGTGGGTGGTAGACCCAGCACCGGAAACCGGGGGGGCTGCGGACGAGGAGTTGATCTACGCCGGAGGCGACGCCGTGCGGGGACCGGCGACCATTGTCCAGGCGTGCGCGGACGGTCAGCGGGCTGCGCAGGCGATCTGTCAGCAGCTGGAAATCCCGTTCCGACGACCGAGCGTTGACCTTCCGACGCTCAGCCCTGACGATATCGTAGCGGTCAAGCGCGCCCGAGCACGGAAGAACTCACAGCACGTCCCCCCCATGCTGCCAACTGAGGAACGCCGCGGTTTTGATCTCGTCGAGCAGACGCTGGCGGAGATCGAGGCTCGGGCGGAGGCGGAACGCTGTTTGCAGTGCTCCCAGCTGTGCGACAAGTGTGTCGAGGTCTGTCCCAACCGGGCAAACTATGCCTATCTGGCCGGACCGCTGCGAGTCCAGGTGCCGGCCCTGGCTTGCGTCGAAGGCGATCTGCGGATCGTCGGCGGCGAACGGTTCGAGGTTGGTCAGACCCGGCAGATCTTGCACGTTGATGACTTCTGCAACGAGTGCGGAAACTGCACCACATTCTGCGTTCATCAGGGACGCCCCTTCGCCGACAAGCCACGGTTGTTCCTTAGCGAGTCTGACTTCGAGCGTGAGGAGAACCTCGCGTTCCATATCGAGCGGGCCGAAGGGGAGTGGGTGATCCGGCGGCGCCAGGGCGGTGATGAGTCTTCCCTCACACTTCGGCCGGCGGACGACGGGATGATCTTCGAAGACCGTCGGCTCCGCCTGGAAGTGGGTCCCGAGTTGAGTGTCAGGTCGATGGCATTGAAGGAGAGTTTCGCGGGCGTCTTCTCCCTTGAACATGCCGCCGAGATGATGGTGATCGTGAGGGGTGTCCTACGGACGCTGCCCTTTGTGCTGGCGGGACAGGGATAGATCTGGGTTCCGTGCTACTGTCGGCAGGAGGGACGCCTCGCAAGGGGTGGTTTGTGTGACCACCCTTTAGTCATTCCTGGGATCTATTTTGCCAGAAGGCCTCTCGGTAGTCGCGAAAACGGCCTTCCAGAACAGCCTGACGGATCTCTCTTGCGATGGTCAACATCACGTGGAGATTGTGGATGGTGATCAGCTGGTGGCCCAGGATCTCATCGGCCCAGTTGAGGTGACGGAGGTAGGCGCGACTGAAGTTGGCACAGGCGTAGCAGGTGCACCCTGACTCCAGAGGTCGCGGGTCGTCGGTGAACCGGGCGTTGCTGATATTGAGCCGCCCTGTGCGGGTGAGTACACCGCCATTGCGCGCCATCCGGGTTGGGAGCACGCAGTCGAACATGTCGATGCCCCGTGCGGTGCATTCCACGAGGTCCACGGGCGTGCCGACGCCCATGAGATAGCGGACTCGGCCCGCGGGAAGAAGGGCGTCCATGAGCTCGAGAATAGCGTGCATCTGCTCCTTGCTCTCCCCCACGCTCAAGCCCCCGATGGCGTAGCCGTCGAAGTCGAGATCGGTTAGGAACTCCGCGGAGCGCTCCCGAAGATCCGGGAAGATCCCTCCCTGCACGATGCCGAACAGGGCTTGATCGGAACGGGACTTGAAGGCCTTGCAGCGACGGGCCCACGCGTGGGTTCGCTCCAAGGCATCGACGTTGTAATCGTAGTTGAACGGCTCGGCACACTCATCGAGACAGGTGATCAGATCTGCTCCCAGATTCTCCTGGATAGCGATCACCGACTCTGGAGTGAAACGCTGCTGAGAGCCGTCGATGTGGGAACGGAAGGTGACCCCGTCGGCGTCGACCTCGCGTCGATTGGCCAGACTGAAGATCTGGTACCCTCCGGAGTCGGTCAGGATAGCCCGGTCCCAGCCCATGAAGTGATGGAGCCCGCCGAGTTCCGCGACCAACTCATCACCCGGGCGCAGGTGAAGGTGGTAGGCGTTTGCCAGAATCTGGGTGACGCCCAGGTCCCGCAAGGCCCGCGGAGAGGCCGCTTTGACGGTGGCGTGCGTCCCCACAGGGCAGTAGACTGGCGTAGGTACCTGGCCGTGAGGAGTGTGCAGAGTGCCGGCCCGGGCGTGTCCGTCCAGCGCCTCCAAAACGAAGATGGAGTTCTCAGACGGGGTGCCCATGAAGTTGGTGGTCTGGTGGGGCAATAGAACCTCCCGTGTGGCCTGGGTTTCCAGTTCCGCGAGCTCGCAGGTGTCCAACCGCTGCTAGTCGCGCTGCCTGCGGAAGCGCCTGGGTCGTGGCGCCCCGCCGCGGTATGCGGGGGCAAGGATGGGGGCCGGCGTGCAGATGCTGACGTCCAGCATCCGGGTCGCCAAACGAGGGTCGATGTCATCGATCTGATTCGCCGTGGTGATGACGGTGGCGAGACGAGCGTTGTAGCGGTAGTCGAAGATCTGGTACAGCTTCTCCCGCGCCCATGGGGTGGCTGATTCCGTGCCCAGGTCGTCCAGGACCAGGAAGGGAGTGCGCCGGACTTCCTCAAAGCGCTTGTCAAACGAGACGGTGCTGCTGGGGTTGAACGTGGCCCGCAGGTGATCAAGGAGATCTGGCACGACGACGAAAAGTGCGGGAAACCCCTGACTCACCCGGAAGTTTGCGATAGCGGCGGCCAGGTGGGTCTTCCCACAGCCAAAGGTGCCGGTGAAGAGGAGCCAGTCCTTCGGATCTCGGGCGAAGGCTCGAGCTTTGTTGTAGGCCTCCCGGAGGCTGGCCTCCTCATCCGAATCCAACTCGCCTTTGCGCAGGTCGAAGCTCGTGAATGTCTGATTGCGGTGGAGGCCCAGGGTGCTCACATCTGACTGATCCTGAGCCACACCCGATCGGCGGTAGTCCGGAGCTCTGATGGAGATGATCCGGGTCAGGTCGGGATCCACGATGCGTGAACGGAGGCGGAGAGGGATGTCCTCCAACTCGTGATTGGTGGTGATCACAGTGGGTAAGCGAGCATTATACCGGTGGTTGAAGATCTGGTATAGCTTTTCCTGCACCCATGGAGTGGCCGACTCCGTACCCAGATCGTCGAGGATCAGAACAGGTACCGTACGCATCTGCTGAAACCGGCTGTCAAAGGTCGAGTACTCCTCACCCGGGGTGGACGGGCCGACCGCGGCCCGAAGATGATCGAGCAAGTCGGGCACGGTGATGAACAGCACGGGTTGGGCGCGCTCGACACAGGCGTTGGCGATGGCGGCGGCCAGATGGGTCTTTCCGCAACCGTAACCACCCTTCAGAACCAACCATCCCCGGGGATCCTCGGCGAAGGCTCGAGCTTCATCGTAGGCCCAGCGGAGATTCTCCTGTCTGTCAGGGGGCAAACCATGACCATCGGGTGTAAACGTCCCGAATGTCATGCGATCCAGCACATGGAGTCCGCTCAGGGCCCGTAGTGCCTCCGCCCGCCGCGAGGCCAACCTTTCGACACGGCAGGCACAAGGGACGAGCTCGCCGAAGCCCGGATGGCCTACCGGCAGATCTGCCCGCACGTAGCCCAGGCCATTACAGATTGGGCAGGAATCTGCCCGGGCCTCCTGGGGGCTGGGCGCGTTATTCGCGTCCATATTTCCACTCGAGGTAGCGGCGGCGCTCAGCGGCTGCGGATCGACCGGGGGAATCGTCCTTGCCCTCAGTCCGCCAGCGCTCCAGGATGGCGCGGATGTACCGCCAACTGCGCTTGTTCAGGCTAACTGCCTCTCGAAAGGCCTGCTCGATCCAGCTGGTGGGGTAGAGGTCCTCAGCTTCGCGGAGTTCCTCGGCGATGAGAGGGGTGAGTAACCCGATATTCTGCTCGTATAGCGAGAAGATGTTCGGACGATCTGCTGATTCGATCGGCTGTGGCTTCTCGCCCCGGGCGACGCTTTCGACAGCGGCGCGCCCTCTGGGGCTGTTGGCGAAGTAGAGCGCTCCTTCCGAGCCGCCGTCGGGCAACTCCGCTCGAATCAGAGTTCCGCGCTCTACGGCACGCCGGAGCGCTGAACGAAGCGTTTCGACCGGCGTCTCGCCGAGCCCGGAGAGCAAAACCTCGTCGGAGGCCAGGTCTTCATAACTCAGGTAGCGTACCCCTCCGCGTTGGCGGCTCAGCCGCCATAGGACGTGCAGAGTCACCTTGAGCTCGGCTAAGTCGTCGATGATGGGAACGAGGTCCGTGAAAACTGGTTCGGGCACGCCTATGAGATGTGCCTTGCCCGACGCGAATCCGCTGAACGCTTTCATTCGGAGGCTACCTGTCTGTCTTGCCTGAGTCTCTCACTGTTGCTCGGATTATACTCCCGGCCCACGCTAGGTCAAGGAGGATGATTTGCCAACGGCCTACTTGTTGGTATAATTGCCCTCTGTGAGCCACCCTAGCTCAATCGGCAGAGCAACCGCTTCGTAAGTGGTAGGTTCTGGGTTCGACTCCCAGGGGTGGCTTTTCTACTGAGCCCCCGAGACGGGGCTCTGTTTCTATCAGCAGCTCATCCGAGTGGGAACTGAATGCCCAATCGATTAGCAGATCCTTGGCGGATCCTCTGGCGGGCTGCCACCAGCCAGATCGTGGTGGCGGTCCTCCTGCTCTTAGTGGCCGTAAGCTTGATGCTCACCACCTGGATTCCCCAAGCACCATCGCCCGAGGTGGACTACGCCCGCTGGTTCTCTCAAGTGCACGCCCGGTTCGGCGGTGCCACGCCGATTATGAGAGGTGTGGGTTTGTTCAACGTCACCGGTTCCTTCGGATTCCGTCTGTTGCTGGCGCTTTTGTCTGGGTGCCTGGTGCTGCAGCTTACGGAAGGAGCCGCCGGACTGTGGCAGGGTGATGAAGCAGCGGAGCCCGAGGGGGACTGGGAGCAGCTCTCGGAGGGTGGCCTCGATGAGCTGCTGGATGACTTGCGAGATGAGAACTACCGTACGGTTGACGGCTCATCGTGGTGTCAGGTTGATCGTTGGCCCTGGGCCGAGCTTTCTCCTCTGGTGACGCGGACTGGCGCTCTGGTGGTATTGGGAGGGCTGCTGCTGTCGCAACTGTGGGGATGGCAAGTGGAGGGTCTGGTTATTCAGAGGGGGCAACAACTGTCGCTACCGGCCGGCAGCCACTGGGTGGGGCTGGATGAAGATGGAGCCGTGTTGATGCACAGCGCGGGGGCGGTAGGCTTCATCGAGCGGGAAGGGCCCGGGGTGGCGGTCCGGGCGGTCGATGGGGAGGGCGAAACGCTGCGCTTGCAGCTGACGGCTGAAGCCGAGCCGAGTACCGAGTTGTTGGTGGCTCTGACGGAGGATAGGTACTTCGCCGTCCCTGAGGCGGATCTGATCGTCCGCTTGAGGCCCCAGTCTGAAGCACCGTACAGCCCTCTCGAGGTGCAGGCCTACCGCAGTCCGCCGGGAGAGATCATCGCTGATCTGGTGACGGATGATGGGGGGCAGACGGAGCTGACGATGGAAGGAGTGACCCTGGAGCTATGGCCCGCGCCGTACGTCGAAGTGACGGTCAGTCGGAACCCGGGGCGCTGGACGACTGCCGTTGGTCTTATCTTGTTGGTCGGTGGGATCCTGACGGATCTGAGGCGGCCAGGATGCCGTTTCTGGCTGCGCGAGAGAGAGGGCTGGATCGAGGCCGCCGGTCGCGTTCCGCTGTCCGTGTTCGCGGAGGAAGAGAGGGCATAGCGTGTCGGCGCTCCAAGTCCTGATTGGGTTGGGCTATGTAACGCTGGTGACTGGGGTAGGAATCGCGTTGTGGAGCGGCCTGCGGGATATGCCGCGTCTCAGTCGCGTTGCCGACGTTGCTGCCTGGACCGCCGCGATCATCCTTGTGTTAGGCGTGCTTCTGGCGTGGGGCAGCGAGTTGCCGGCGTTGGACTGGCTGGTTCCGTTTATCGGTGAGCCTGAGATCGAAGGACCAGGCTTGTCGCTCGTCTTGATGGCAGCTTTAGCGATACCGGTGGGGGGGAGGCGCCGGAAGCCCCATTGGGGTCGCGCCTTGCTCTATGTACCAGCTCTCCTCCTGGCCGCGGCCGCTATGACCTGGTTGCTTGGGCCGAACGGGGGGACTGCGAACAGCGAGTCGATCACACCGCTAAGATTCTCGCTCGCGGTGTGCGCCGGTCTTGGCGCTCGCACGTGGGGTCAGGCGTTGCAGGAGATGGCAGCGGGGACCCAGAAGGCCACCTGGTCCGGTCGCCTCCCCTACAGCCTGCTGACTCTTGTAGTTGGCTGTGCTGCGCTGGTGAGTCTCTGGCAGCGAGGAATGGTGTGGACCGGCGTCGATCCTGTGGTACGCGGTGGGATAGCCGCCGCCTGGCTGGCGTGGACTGCGGACTGGTTGGCGCGGAATGCCGATCCGAGGCTGCGCGGGACCCTGACCACTGTCGCGGTGCTCCTGCTGATCCTGGTGGCAGCCCGAGGTGGATGATCCGATGGAGGAGGTCAAGCGACCGATCGTCGTGGGGGTGGCCGGCGGGACAGGATCGGGTAAGACCACAGTGACGGACCGGATTCTGGAACGGGTGGGAGCTGAACACATCACGCACATCACCCATGATGCCTACTACCGTGATCTCAGCCATCTACCACCGCACGTTCGTGCCCGGACAAATTTCGACCATCCTGATGCCCTGGAGACGGAGCTTCTCATCCAGCATCTGGAGAGGCTGCGGGCGGGCCAGCCGGTAGAGATCCCGATCTATGACTTCAGTGCCCACGTCCGGACGGATCGGACGCTCCGGGTCGGCGTCGCAGCGGTGATCATCGTGGAGGGCATACTGGTGTTCGTAGAGCGTGAGCTGCGAGATCTGTTTGATGTCAAAATCTACATCGACACCGATGCCGACGTACGGTTCATCCGGCGCCTGCGCCGGGACATCGAGGAGCGGGGCCGTTGCGTGGAGTCGGTGTGTCAGCAATACCTCTCGACTGTCCGTCCCATGCACCTGGAATTCGTGGAGCCGAGCAAACGGTATGCGGACGTCATCATCCCGGAGGGTGGCTTCAACGAAGTCGCTATCGAGATGGTGGCCGCTCGCTTGCGGGGTTTGCTGGCCGTCACAGAGAGAAACTGACCTGTGAATGCACTCCCAGGGCTGCCCGCACCTGCCCCGATGCGCAGAGTGTCCGTGATCATCCCAGTCTACAATGAGGCCGCGACTGTGGTGCAGATCATCGACTCGGTGGCAGCTGTGGAGCTGGAAGGCCTGGAGCGCGAGATCATCGTAGTGGACGATGGATCCACGGACAGGACGGGCGAGGTTGTGGAACGTGTCACCGGGCGTTGGCCCGGCTTGCTCACCGTGATCCGTCACGATCAAAACCGTGGCAAGGGTGCGGCTATTCGGACAGCACTAAAGGAAGTGACGGGTGACGTGGTCATCATCCAAGATGCCGACCTCGAGTATGATCCGAGGGAGTATCCAAGATTGCTGGCGCTGTTTGACGACCCCACCGTTTGGGTTGTGTACGGCTCGCGGAACCTGCGGGAGAATCCACGCTCTTCGTGGCGCTTCTACTGGGGCGGCCGCCTGCTAAGTTGGATCGTCAACCTGCTCTACGGTTGTGATCTGACGGACGAGGCAACTGGTTACAAGCTCTTTCGCACTGACTTGCTCCGCAGCCTCGACCTGGAGGAGGACGGGTTTGCTTTCTGTCCGGAGGTCACGAGCAAGGTCCTAAGGCGTGGCATCGATATCCACGAGGTTCCTATCTCCTACTCCCCTCGCGGTCTGAACGAAGGGAAGAAGATCAGCTGGAGAGACGGCCTGGAAGCAATCTGGACCCTGGCGAAGTACCGGGTCCGGAGGAGCGGGGCAAGACCTAGTCATCACCCAGGGTGTAGCGAATGAACTCTCGCCGCCAGGGTCTCCGCAGACGCAGATAGCTCAGGCTCTGGGCAAGCGGCTGTGGTTCGAAGCCGAAGTGCTTCGGGATGGCGCCGAGCTCGGCAGCACTTCCGACGGTTGCCAGGTCGAGCCACCACATAGGCGTGGGATTACGCGCGAGCAAGGTTCTCAGTAACCGGCTTCCCGCGCGCATGAGCGGCATCGTCACGTGGAGCAGGTAGCGGCGCATCCCGGCGGCTGCGAGGACACGACGAGTCATCTGCTCGATGGAGTAGTGCTCCGCTCCTCCCAGAACCACTGTCTTGTCGCTCAAGTCGGTTCGGTCAATGGTGGCCACGATGCAGCGGGCCAGATCCTCCACCCAGAGGGGCTGGAACCGGACCATACCGACGTCCGGAATCGGCAGGACGATGGGGATCATCTTGGCCAGCATCACCAGTCTGGTGGTGAAGGCATCCTCGGCTCCGTAGATGACCGCGGCCCGAAGGATCGTTTGGTCTAGCCCGCTCTCGTGGACCCTGATCTCTGACTCTCCCTTGATGCGGAAGAGGGGGTAGGCCGACGCGGCCGTGGCACCCAGCCGGCTCAGATAGAGAAAGCGGGTTGCGCCGGCTGATTTGGCGGCCTCAAGCAGATTCTCTGTGCCCTCCGTGTGTGTGTAAAGCGCTCGCTCATCGAGCCGGTCCTCCTCTCGGGTCACGTGGATGACTGCGGTGATGCCGTCCAGCGCTTCGCGCAAGGCCTCTACATCGGAAAGGGGAGCCGAGACGGCGGAGAAACTCAGACCTGTTGGCAATCGCTGCGGGTAAGGGGAGGGCCGAAGCAGACAGCGGAATGGACGTCCCTCCGCGGCTAGCCTTCGTGCGACGGCACGGCCTACAAAATTGGTGGCACCGGCGATGAGTATCATGGCTCCTCTGAACCAGCATTATACCACCGCTCTGGCCCCAGCCCAAGGCGGGCCGGGAGTCGAGCTGTGTACTCCCCAACGCCACGGAGGGCGCTCTAGCGCTCGATCCCTCGCCGCGCATTCACGCCCTGCTCGTAGTAGTGCTTCACCATAACCATCTC
>SKLM01000218.1 GCA_007123205.1 Thermoflexales bacterium | reverse complement strand
GGCTTAGCTTCGCACGCTGGCTTAGCTTCGCACGCTGGGCCGGTTGTGGTGCCCTCGGGTCCGCGAGCGAAACGCTGGCACGCTTCTTGCAACAAGTATAGGGTGAACCAAGGCTTAGCTGGGCACGCGTGGGCACATGGATCTCAACGGGGAACAGATATGGAATTTGAGATGGTCGGTTCTTGGATGGGTTTGGTGTTTCTGGAACCGGTGGCGCTCGAGTACTTGCTTGTAGTCCTCTTCAGCTCGGCGACGATCTTCGTTCTGATCCGGTCGCGTCACGAGTTCGTCGAGCTGGCTGGGTCATGGAGGCGAACGGCCTTGCTGGTGGGGCTGCTGACGGCGGCCCTGATCGCCAACCGTTTCCTGGTCGTGAGCTTCTCCCCACCGGGGCTGCTGCCACCCCCGAATATCCCCCTTGAGCCTCAGAGCCCCTCCGCCGCGTTACTGAGTCTGGCCCCGATCCTGGCGGCTGGATGGTGGCTTGGCTCGGGCCCGGCGTTTCTGGTAGGGCTGCTCAGCGGCGTCCTGCGGACCGGCGAGATGATGGGGGGGATAGCCGAGCCGTTCCACCTGGCCTTCTTTGGCTTCGTCGTGGCCTCCTGTCTGCGGCAGAACTACGGCGGTCGGCTGGAGAAGCTGATCCGTCAGCCGGTCGCTGCTTCCGCGGGCGGGTGGCTGGTGACTAGCTCCCTGCTTCTCCTGTCCATCTGGGTGCAGGTGATCGATGCGGGGCTGGCGGGGCTCGACTACGCGTTTCAGGTCACGACGATCCGCGTTGGCTGCCTCCTGTTGGAGGTCCTGGTCGCGGCCGTTCTCGGTCAGGTGCTCCACGTGGCCCTCCCCCGGCTCCGGCCTGTTCAGATGGCGGAGCGAACGTCTCCGCTGCGACGGAGTTTGCGGCGGAAGCTTCTGCTCGTGGTTGTGCCGTTGATCCTCTCTATGACGCTGGTGCTCGTCTACGCGGTGACGACGATTACTCTGCGCGAAGCAAGGGCGCAGGCGGTCCGCGATCTGGGTCGAGACGCCCGAAGCGCTGCCGTTGAGGCTCCCAATCTCGTCCATGCCGGGCAGGGCCTTCTGGCAGAGTTCGTTCGAGACGAGCGGTTGCTCGAGAGTGGACCGGATGGCCTGGAGGAGCTATTGGGGCGCAACCTTCGGATCGGCGCTTATTTCGACCAGTTGATGGTGTTGAGCCGCGATGGAGAGCTCCTCGCGATCTACCCACCCGCACCCACGGGAGACCCGGAGCTGACGGCTCAGGAGGAGATGCTGCTGGTGAGGGTGTTGGAGGACGGAGCTCCGCAGGTCAGTTCTGGGCACCGCTCGGCTCGGGACGAAGCTCTCCTCTCGTTCTTGATGCCCATCGACGCCGAAGGGGCGGCGCGGGCCGGTCTGGGCGCTATGATCGGGCGTACTCACCTTCACATCAACCCGACCATCGGGCGGCTTGTGGCTGACCTCCAGGCGACCCGCGGGGGTGGGGAGGGCTTCGTGGTCGACTCCAATGGGCAGATTATCGCGCATCCCCGGGGGAGCGCGGTGCTCACGCCCTGGCAGCAAGACATATCTCACCACTGTGTCGCAGAACCGGAGTGGGGTGGGCTGGTCTGCGAGGGTCGGGACCCGACGCAGAATACGCGGGAGCTGCTCTACGTCCTGCCGGCCGATGGGTATCCCTGGTCTGTGGTGATCCGCCTCCCTTACGAGACGGTTCTGGAGCAAGCGAGACAGGTGACCGTACCCCTCCTGTTTCTTCAGACTCTGTTCGGCACGGGGCTGCTGGCCGCGACCGTCCTATTGGTAGGGCGGATGACCTCTCCCCTGCAGAAATTGGCCGATGCGGCGGAACGAATCGCCGGGGGAACGCTCACGGACCGGATCAGAGTGGATGGTTCGGACGAAGTCGGTCGGCTGGGTGCCACTCTGGAGGATATGCGCGAGCGCCTCAAGGACCGAATGAGTGATCTGTCGCTGTTGCTTGAGGTAAGCCAGGCGGTCTCCTCGACCCTGGATCTACCCACCGGTATGTCGTTTGTCCTGGAAGGGGCGTTACAGGCCACCGATGCGCGGGTGGCACGGGCCGTCTTCGTGGGTGAAGGCAGCGATCCCAGGATGGTGATCGGACGGGGGGATGCGGTCGGGGGCCTGGAGGGGGTAGATCGCGCGCTGGTTGCGGCCGTGCACAAAGAGCACAGGCCATGCATTATCGAGGATCTTGGTGCGCTGCCATTGGCCGGCGACAGCGAACCGAGGCGAGCATCGGTGAAGGCGGCCCTGGCCCTCCCGATACGGACAAAGGATCAGATGTTGGCGGTGATCTGGCTGGGATTTGACGCTGCTGACGAGTTCCAGAAGTCGAAGCTGGACTTCCTGACCATGCTCACGAGCCAGCTGGCGGTGCTGATCGAGAACGCGCGTCTCTTCCAAGAGGTGGAGAGTGAGCGGAGTCGGCTGGCCGCGATCCTGGGGAGTGCCTCGGACGCGGTGCTGGTCAGCGACCACGATCAGCGCCTGCTGCTGGTCAACCCGGCTGCCGAGCAGGCGTTTGGGGTTCGGGCCAGAGGGGTGCTGGGACGGCGGGTGGCGGAGACGGACCTGGCCCTCGAAGTGATCGACGCTGTGGTCGGTCCCTCGGCGATGGGGAGGGCACCCCAGGAGGTGCTCTTGCCCGACGGAAGAGTATTCTACGCGAGTGTGTCCGAGATCGAGGGCGCCGAAGGCGAACGGGCCGGTCGGGTAGCAGTCATGCGCGATCTCACCCATTTCAAAGACCTGGACGAGATGAAGTCAGAGTTTCTGGCGACCGTCTCCCACGACCTTCGAGCACCCTTGACCCTTATGCGGGGGTATGCAAATCGGCTAGATGCGGTGGGTGAGCTCAATCAGACGCAGAAAGCGTTTGTGGAGAACATCCTGTGTGGTGTACAGCGGATCGATGACCTGGTGACGGATCTACTGGACCTGAGTCGTATCGAGGCCGGCCTGGGTGTAGAGCGAGAGCCGTGTCATCTGGGCCTGGTGCTGGCGGAGGCGGTGAGCAGTCTGCGCAGCCGGGCGGCAGCAAAGGATATCTCGTTGCACATCGAACCGCGCATGGCACCCGGTCTAGCTTCGCGCGCTGGGGATGGGTCGAACAATCTGATCATCCAGGGAGATCGGTCCCTGCTCCGTCAGGCGGTGATCAACCTGCTGGACAACGCCATCAAGTATACCACGGAGGGCGGGACCGTGTCGGCCGAGTTGTCGACCTATACTCAGAACGGCAGCAAGCGGGCAGTTATCCGTGTGGCCGACACCGGAATCGGTATCGCCCCCGATGAGCAAGCGCGGCTCTTCGAGAAGTTCTACCGGACGAAGAGAGCCGGTGCAGGGCACACGGCGGGAACTGGACTGGGACTCGCCATCGTGAAATCGATCGTCGAGCGTCACAAGGGAAGGGTATGGGTCGAGAGCCGGTTGGATGAGGGGAGCACTTTCACCATCAGCTTGCCGCTGACCGAGCGTGAAGCGGTTCGGCCGAGTCTGTCGCCCGTCGCCGTGAGTTAGTTATCGCGAACGGAACACGTTCCGTCACCGGGGGGGAAAGGGACAATGATCGAGGTACTGCAGGTTTTGATGTCGGTTATCCTGTTTGCACTGGGGTTGGCTTCGTGTGCCGCCGGTCTCTGGACGATCCTGGCAAAACAGTATCAGGATGCACTGAAGCGGATCTCGGCTCAGTCGGCGAAGGTCAGCAGCAAGGCAGTCACCGATGCTGGACTGGCCCCTCTGATCGCAGCGATGTCGGGTCTGGTCGAGGCGATCAGTGTCCTGGTGCGCACCACGGTCGGTGTGGGGGTCTTCCTCTGTCTGGCCGGGGGCGCTCTCTGTCTCGCGGCTTTCTGGATGCTGTCGCTGCTGTAGGAGGGATTCCTGATGAATACGGCAACCACCAAGGAACGAATCGAGCATCACTATGACTCGGCAGTCGCTCATCGCGAGTCGGGAAGCGATGGCGAGGCTATGAACGAACTGGAGTCCGCCCTGCGGGAGGCTGATCAGCTCTACGGTGGAATACTGTTGGAGATGGGTCAGTCGTTTCAGGTCCAGAACAGTCACCAGAAGGCGCTGGGTGTATTTGAGCGAGCGTTGGCTCACATCCCGGATGAATGGAGGGTCCTCTACCACGCTGGGATCACGCTGAACCACCTGGAGCGGTTTGAGGAGGCCCTCGACAAGCTGGAGGCGGCGCTGGAGCATGCCCCGCAGTCCAAGCGAGCCAGGATCCACCGTGAGATCGGCAACGGATACCGGGAGCGTGGTTGGGACAGTGAAGCGCTGCACAGCTTGGATCAAGTTATGGAGCTCGATCCCAACGAGGCCGAGGTGCGCCGCGAGGCGGCGCTGGTGTTGACGAACCTGGGCCGGCGAGATGAGGCGATCGTACGTATGCAGGAGGCCCTGACCCTTCTGGACGGAACCGCTGGTCCGCAGGTGGAGGCACAGTGGCGCCACGAATTGGGGTTGCTGCTGGAGGAGACGGGCTGGCTCGAGGAGGCGGTCGCCGAGCTCAGACAGGCTGTGCGCATGGATTCCAGCCATCCTGCCCGCAACCACGATCTCGGGATCGTGTATCTTCGTCTCGGAAGACCCGAGGACGGCGTGCCATATCTCAGTCACGCGGTGGATCTCGCGCCCAAGGAGGATCAGTGGCACGCCGATTTGGCTGAGGCATGGGACTCACTGGAGAAGCACGATGAGGCCCTGAGAGAGTACTGCATCGCCAGTGAGATCAACCCTCAGGTGGCCCGCTACCTCTACGGGCAAGGGCGCGCGCTCTACCACCTCGAGGATTACTCCGGTGCGATGGAGGTGTTGGAGCAGGCTAACTCGCTGCAGCCCAGCCACGCAGCGACCCATCATCAACTGGGACTCGTTCACGAGGCCCAGGGGCGATGGCAGGAAGCGCTGGAGGAATACCAGTTGGCGTGCTCGCTGGCGCCCGACGAAGCCCGGTATCTCCGTGATCTCGGTGTCGCCTACCGCTGGGTCGGCGAGCAGGATCAGGCGCTGGCCACTCTGTCGAAGGTTGCTCATCTCGAGGAAGATGCCCCGCTCACCGGCGACGTCTACGCTCAGAAAGGGCTCGTCTATGAGGATCTGGAAGCCTACGATGAGGCGCTGGAGGCCTACGGGAAGGCTTCCCAACCGAGATCGGAAGCGGCGGCAGCCTACCACCTGCGAGCTGCCAAGGTCTGCCAGAAGCTGGAGCGGCACGGGGAAGCGGTCGAACTGCTGACGAGTGCGTGTGAGTGGGCACCCTGGGATCCTGTCTGTTTCTACCATCTGGGTCTCAGCTACGATGGTCTGGGTGCCCCGGAGAGAGCTCTGGGTGCTTATCGCAGGGCGGCGAATCTTGACCCGCGGGAGGCGACGTACCGGCTCAAGCTCGGATACGCCGCCTATCGACTGGGACGGCTGAACGAGGCTCAGCAGGAGACTCGTCAGGCCCTGCAGCTCAACCACGATGATGCGGAGATCCGGGCGCAGCTGGGAAAGATTGCCGAGGCGAAGGGCGATCGGGAAGGAGCCCTGGCTCAATACCGGCGGGCTTCGGAGATGGCCCCGCACGAGATGGAGCATATCGGGCGGATGGTGGCGCTCTATCGCCAGAGGGGCCAATACCACGAGGCGGTGGACACGCTCCAGGTGGGTCTCAAGACAGATCCTACGGATGGGGGATTGCACAACCAGCTGGCTCAGGTCTATCAGGACAACGGTGAGTATGAGCGCGCGCTGGAGACGTACGAGCAGGCCATCGCGCTGGAGCCGAAGGTGGCGGAGTACCATCGAAACAGAGCCTCCGTGTTGCGCGCTGTAGGGCGACTGGCAGACGCGGCGCAGGGTCTGGCGAGGGCCATCAGGCTCGACGGAGAATGTGCGGCGACCTACAGGGAGCTGGGCGCCATCCTCGCTCTCCAGGATCGTGAGGACGAGGCCCTGGAGGCCTTCAACATGGCGCTGCGGCTCTCGCCGGAGAGCGCGGAGGCCTACTACGACTACGGCACGCTCTGTTATCAGCTCGGCGATCGGGAGGAAGCGGTGGCAGCTCTGCAGAGTGCGCTGAAGATGAAACCGGACTGGCCGGATGCCCACCACAATCTAGGACGAGCCTACCAGGCCCAGGGATTGCCGAGCGAGGCGTTGTGGCACTTCCGCAGGGCGGCGCAGTTCGCCCCAAATAATGCACGCTATAAGCGGGCCATAGGGCTCCTCCACCAGGCGCAGGGAGACTTGGACGAGGCCATCGCCTATCTGGAGGAGGCCGTCGCCCTGGCTCCCGAGGATGCGTCTCTCCACGCGGAGCTGGCCGATGCGTTCGTCGACAGGGGCTGGCTGGACGAGGCCATGGACGAGTATCAGCACGCGTCCCGGCTGGCACCGGATGATCCAGGCTATCAGCGGAGCATCGGCAGGACGTGGCGCGCGATGGGGGACCACGATCAGGCGATGGCGGCTCTGGAGCTGGCAGCTGCCCTGAGGCCCGAAGACCCGTCTACGCGATACGAGCTGGGTCAGACGTATTCGTCCATGGAGCGGGGGTGTGAGGCACTGGTCGAGTATGAGCGGGCCACCGAGCTGGCTCAAGAGCTCGACGACGAGCAGCCTCGCTACCATTTCCACCTGGCAGAAGCCCTGTACGACCTCGGTGAGGCCGAGCGGGCTGCTGATGCCCTGCTGAAGGTGATCACCCTGGATCCGGACGACGCGGAGGCCCACTACCGCCTCGGGTCGATATTCGACGAACAAGGCCGACGTGAGCAAGCTCTCGAGAAGCTGCGCAGGGCAGCGACCCTCGATCCGGATCGGGCTATCTACCATCGCCAGGTCGGTTCAGTCCTGAACCAGCTCGGCCACCATGGGCAAGCCGTCACAGCTCTGCAGGAGGCGTTGCGGTTAGACTCAGAAGACCACGCTACGTATCGGCTGTTGGGACGAGCTTGGCAGGAGCAGGGGAGGATCGAAGACGCTCTGGCTGCGTATCAAGAGGCCATCGCCCTGGCCCCCGACGTTGCGTCCTATCACCGTGAGCTCGGTCTGTTGTTCCACACCCTCGGCGCGCGTGCTGAGGCCATCGAGGCTCTTGAGCGAGCCGTATCCCTGGAACCCTCCGACTTCGAAGGGTACCTTGGGTTGGGGCAGATCTATGAGGCCGAGGGGGGCTGGGAGTCGGCTCTGTCCCAGTATCAGCTTGCCGTCGAGTCGTGTGCCAACGGCTCCCGCTGTCGACGGGCGTGCGGCAGGGTCCTGCGCAAGCTCGGGCGCTGCGAGGAGGCCGTACGGGTGCTGGGCGAGGCACTGGAGATCGATGCCCACGACGCTGAGACTCAGTACGAGCTGGGGGCCACGTTGGAGGCACAGGGCCGGTACGACGGCGCCCGGCAGGCGTATGAAGAGGCAGCAGCGCTGGATCCGGAGGCGGCCCAGCATTGGCTCTCACTGGGCACCATATGGCGCAAGATCGGAATGCGAGCTCGAATGCTGGACCGAGCTGGATTCTCGGTTCAGCGGGATGGAGGGCCGGCAGTGAGGCCGGAGCGCTTCGACGAGGGTGTCAGCGCGCTGCAGGCTGCCGCCGATCTGGCGGGCGATTCGCCGCAGGTGCTCGCTGAGCTCGGTGCCATTCAGCTGCTCAAGGGCAGGCACGATGAGGGCGCGCTGCAGTTGAGGAAGGCGGTGGAAGCAGCTCCGCATGAGTCCTTCCCTCATCGTGCCCTGGGCATGGCCTACCGATCGATGGGAGATCTCGAGGGCAGCGTTCGGGAATTGAGGGTGGCTGAGAGCTTGAACCCGGACAGCGCCGAGACCCAGTACGAACTGGCTGTGAGTTTCGAGCAACTGCAGCGTCCCGATGAGGCTCTGGATGCTCTCAAGCGGGCGACACACCTGGATCCGTCGGAAGCGGTCTACCCCTATGCGTTGGGCCGCATGCTCCACGCCCTGGGTCGCGAGGATGAGGCGAGGGATTCGTTAGAGCGCTGCATTGAGTTGCAGCCAGGTGTGGCCGCCTGGCATGCTCTGCTGGGCGCGGTGTACGCCGGGCAGGGCTCGCCGGGTCGGGCCGTCGAGCAGTACGGCCGTGCTCTGGCGTCGAGACCCAAGGATGTGGGCTATCTTCGCCAGGCTGCTGGGGCCTGTAGTCAGATGGGGGACGCTGCGGAGGCCGTGAAGCTATTGGAGAAGGCGGTCGCGCTCGAGTCGGATAACTCGGAGTTGCTGGCAGACCTGGCCGACGTCTACCGCTGCAGTGGACGATATCGGAGCGCCCGAGAGGCATATGCGCGAGCTACAGAGTTGGAGCCGGAACGGGTGGAGTATCTGGTATACCTGGGCGACGTAGCCCGGGAGCTGGGCGACACCGGCGAGGCGTTGAGCAAGTACATCGGAGCTACAGAAGGCCGAGAGACCTACGCGCCCGCCTATGAGCGAATCGGTGGTCTCCACGATGCCGAGGGCGAGTGGGAGAAGGCGCTCGCAGCCTACTCGCAGGCGGTTACCTTGGATGAGGAGAATGGGCTCTACCGGTATCGGATGGGGTGTGCCCTGAAGCAGCTAGGGCGCTACCACGACGCGGCCGAGCATCTGGAAGCCGCCGTGGGGCTGGATCCCACCATGACCGAGGCGTACGGCTCGCTGGGCGAGGTGTATGAGGAACAGCAGCGGTACGATGAGGCTATGCAGGTCTTCGAACAGGCTGTGGTGACGGATCGGGGATGCGCGATGCACCATATGCGCCTCGCCAAGCTGTGCCGGCATCACGGTCATCTGGACAAGGCACTGAAGCACGCCACGGAGACCGTGGCCCTGGAACCCGAAAACCCCGAGGGACACCACGAGTTGGGCAAGACGTACGAGGCGCGGGGTGAATACGATGAGGCTCTAGAGGCGTGTCTGGAAGCGCTGGAGCGCGATCCGGACCGGGCCGAGTACTGCTATAGTGTCGGAGTGGTGTACAAGCACCTCAAACGGTATCCGGAGGCGGCAACCAACCTGCGCCGGGCGATCAAGCTTCAGCCCGGCCATGCCGACGCCTACAAGCAGTGGGCAGCAGTGAGCGCGATGTCTTTCATCTGCCGCGAGCGCCAGGATAGCTGACGAGGAGAGGATGAACGATGGCGGATTCCAGGAAGGCTTGTAGTGACGGCGCTCGGAGGGAAGATCTGCGCCAGGGTGCTCAGCCGCCGGTGCCAGAGGCCGTCAAAGAGGCCCAACGAGAGCTGGACCGTGTCATCGCCTTTCTCGCGAGCGAGGGACCAGATCGGCTTGAGGCCCAGCCGAAAGGGGGTCACGTTACCGAGGGTCGCGATCTCTACCTGATCGTCTCAAGCCGGGGTGCGCTGGTGGCGAAGTATGGACGGCTCGGCTTCGAGCAGCTCGACTCCGACCTGTACCGGCTCAAGGAGGCCGTTCGGCAACACACCGGTCTGGGCTGCGCCCTCGTCTACGTGGACGAAGAGGCTTCCGGGGTGGGCTGGGGACTCAAGCCTGTCGATGCCCGGAATCCGTGGCAGATCAAGCGGCTCATCGATCGAGTTGATGATCAAGTGAAGGCGCGGGGCGGGGTGATCCGATATGTCCTTATCGTGGGGGGCGACAGGATCATCCCGTTTCATCGTCTGTCGAACCCCGTGGATGACCAGGATGCGGATGTCCCGTCCGACAACCCGTACGCCTGTCGGGACACGAATTACCTGATCCCCGAGAGGGCGGTGGGACGGCTGCCGGACGGTGACAGTGAGGGGTTGGGCTTTCTTCACGCTCTCATCGAGACGGCCGCGGACGCGCATCGGAGGCGAATGGGGCCCAAGGGTCTGTTCGGGGTCCTCGGCGGGCAGATCACGGGCCTCAGCCACGCCATTCAGGCGCTGACACCGATACGAGCGAACGGAAGGGGGTTGGGGTACTCAGCCAGCATCTGGCGCAAGGCTTCTCGGGCTGTGTTCAGCGTGATCGGGGATGATAGCCAATTGAGGACCTGCCCGCCGCTGACGTATGAGGGTTTTCGGATCATGGAACGGCCCTATTTCGGCTATTTCAACCTGCACGGGATCGAGGACGGGCCCAATTGGTATGGCCAGCGGGACACCCTGTTCCCAGCTGACTATCCCCTCTTTCCGTTGGCTCTGCGGCCGCAAGACTTAAGTGCGGCGGACTATGCCGACTCGGTCATATTCACTGAGGCATGCTACGGAGCCAACATAGTGGGGAAGAACGTCCGCGATGCCATGGCCTTGCGTTTTCTGGAGGCGCGGGCTCTGGCCGTCGTAGGATCGACCAAGGTGGCGTACGGGTCGATTGCCCCACCCCTATTGGGTGCTGATCTGGTCGGCCGCTACTTCTGGGAGGGGCTGCGGGCGCACCTGACGGCGGGAGAGGCACTGCGGTACGCTAAGGCCAACCTGGCACGGGAGATGCAGGAGCGACAGGGCTATCTGGACGGTGAGGATCAGAAGGCCTTAATCAGCTTCGTGCTGTACGGGGATCCGTCATTGCCGATCACGGCTATACACGGGAGTGGGCCGGTGGAGTCGGTGAGCAAGGGGATCTGTCCGCCGATCATCTGCCAGAGGGAGTCCGAGGCGGCTGGGAAGTACGCTTCGGACGACCTGGTCAGCAGTGTGAAAGGGCGCATTCAGGCCACCCTCCCGCACATGTCCGACGCGCGGGTTCGGGCGAAACCGCTCCCGGTCTGTGATGGCACCTGTCAGAAGCCGTGCAGCCCGCCGACTGCCCGGGAGAAGAAAGGGCTCGGATCCGGTCGGGCGCACGGCCACGGAAGGCAGCGTTCTGCTGGCTGGGCCGTCACGTTTGAGAAGAGCATCTCGGTCAGGGGCGATGGCAACCACCATCAGGTGGTGAAGGTGGTGGTCGACGACAGCGGCCACGTGCTGAGGATGAGTGTATCGAAGTAGGGTTGCACTTGAGGCATCATGTTGATAGGGAAGTGTCACTGCATTGCCGACGAAGAGGGGTGGCTGACGATACCCTACAAGTTCCGAGCGGAGCTTGCGGACGACGTTGTTGTCACTCGCGGGATTGACCCCTGTCTGGTGGTGTATCCTGCTGCCGAATGGCAGAAGCTGGCGACGAAGATGGAGCATCAGCTTCCTCTGACCAGCAAGTCTGCCCGCGCCTTTAACCGCCTGGTGTTCTCAGGGGCCCGGGCCGAGGCGCTGGGCGAAGAAGGCCGAATCCTGTTGCCCCAGGCGTTGCGCGAGTACGCGGGCATCGGGAATCAGGCGGTGGTCGTTGGTCTTTTCTCCCACCTGGAGATATGGAGCCCCGCGGGATGGGACGGCATGCGCTCGGATTCGGAGAAGAACGGCGCAGCCCTCGCGGAGGAGTTGGCCGCATTTGGTATCTGATCTGTGAATGGGGAGTTGGCTCGCGCCTAGAGGAGATGGGAGGATTATCGTGAACAGACGCGACAACGGGAATCAAGTCTCAATCAAGGTGATTGGCGTAGGCGGCGCCGGCAGCAATGCCGTCGACCGGATGATCCAGGTGGGCATTCCGGCTGTGGAGTTCATTGCCGCGAACACGGATGCCCAGGCGCTCGCCAGGTGCGAAGCGCCCCACAAAATCCGGCTAGGTGGGACGCTGACTCGAGGGCTGGGTGCCGGTGGGAGCGCGTCTCTGGGGGCGGAAGCCGCTGAGCACAGTCGAGAGGAGCTGGTAGATGCGGTGCGGGGGGCCGACATGGTGTTCATCGCCGCAGGCCTGGGTGGAGGCACAGGGACCGGCGCTGGGCCGGTCATCGCCCGGATCGCCCGCGAGCAAGAGGCGCTGGCCATCGCTGTGGTGAGCAAGCCCTTCGCATTCGAGGGAGGCAGACGGTGTGCCGTCGCCCAGGCGGGCATCGAGCGCCTGCAGGAGCATGTCGACACCCTGGTGGTAGTGGCCAATGATCGCCTGCTGGAGGTAGTCGACAGACACGTCTCGCTAGATCTGGCGTTCCGCATCGCGGATGAGGTGCTGCGCCAGAGCGTTCAGGGGATATCCGAATTGGTGACCAGGCCGGGGATGATCAACCTCGACTTCGCGGACGTGAGGTCTATCATGGACAGGGGGGGCGGTGCCCTGGTGTCCCTTGGATACGGCGAGGGGAAGGACAAAGCCCTCAAGGCGGCCAAGATCGCGCTGCGGAGCCCGCTCCTGGACATCGAATCGATCACCGGGACCGATGGTCTGTTGGTGAACATCACCGGTGGGGAGGACTTGACACTGGCCGAGGTCGACAGCGCTATGGAGCTCCTGTATCAGGCTGCCGTGTCCGGGGCCAAGGTCCTGTTTGGCGTGGTCATCGATCCGAAGATGGCGGACCGGGCCCAGATCACGTTGATCGCCACGGGCCTGGGCGCTGAGAGGACGATCCTCGCTCCGGTGAAGGAGGAGAGCGTCTCGCTGTCGGAGGTGTTTGGCGATGACCTGGCCGTACCGGCCTTTATGCGATCTCCTGCGTATGCGGGGGCTGGCTGGAGGAATTGAGCGGTGACCACACTCGACAAGCGACACGTGGCCAAGGCCAGGAAGCTGGTGTTCGACAAGTTCCCCGAGATGGCGGGTGCCAAGCCGTCGGTAGGCGCGAAGCGGTTTCAGAGCAAGGGGTGCGAGGACAGCGTCAAGACGCGGTATGTGGTGACGTTTCAGAAGGACATCTCGCTGCCCGAAGGCGGTGAACTGAGACGGCTGGTGCGCGTCACGATGGATGGGGACGGAGAGGTCATCAGGCTCACGTCTTCGAAGTAGCGAGCCGCACCTGAGAAGGGACGGTTCGCTCCGTCCAGGGCTGTGGTCGGCCTTAAGTCGCGGGCGGCGTACTTCGGTGGCACGTACCACCTGAGGCCGCCAGGGCGGGTTCAACGTGGAAGGCCGGGTGCCGCTCCTGGAGCGAGGGCTCGGGAGCGTGCGTGCGTCTCGGGGGCCGGGGGCTGGAGACGAGGGTGCTTCTGCCCTCTCCGTCGCCCTGTCTGCGCGGAGGTGGGTGGTGCGGCTCTCATCATGCGTTAGCTAGTCGTTCGGGGCCGGTGGCGTCCCCCTTTCTTCGTCTGGCCCCGGTCTGTTTCCCCTAGTCGAGAAGCACTTTGCTCCCGGCCAAATCCGCGGACCCCACGATATTGGAGCGGGTCGTTCTTGCTCCGGAGAAGTGGACTGTGTCCCGTCGCCTGATGGGACGCGCCGTAACGCCCGCTGACCGTGCGTGTTACAGCAGGGGAGTGACCAGGAGTAGAGATGAGTCCTCAGACCATCATTGTTGTCCTGTCGGTGTTTCTGGTGGGCTGGTACGTCGCCGGCCATGCGTGGAATCTGCGTCGGGGTCGGCGATTCCGCGGCTGGCTGGATGATGGCCTCGATGTGTTTGGCGGCCAGGTTGAGGCAGGCTGGATCGGTACGGCAGCGTCCGGTGCCCGCTTCAACGTCAGAAGGGCCAGAGCTCCCTTTAAGAAGCTCGAGATCACCTTGCTGCTGGCGAATCGGGAGATCCCGCTCCTGTGGGTGGTTGACCATTTGCGGGGGAAGAGGGACAGGTGTATAATTCGAGGTACGCTACGTTCACCCCATCGCGGAGAAGTCTTGGTCCATCGTATTAGACGCAGCAAGCGGCAGGGGGAACCCTGGACCCATCAGGAGGGGCCGTGCGGCCTGACCGTCTCCTGTCGCGGTTGTACCGGGGAACGGCTGGTCACCGCTTTGACCCCTTTTGTCCAGTCTTACGGAGCTCATCTCGACCGATTTCACTGGCGCAATCAGGATCCTCACGTTGACATCCAACTGTCCATCGCCGGCCTGGTTGAGATAGACGCCTATGGGTGTTTTGCCGACCTGAGCGCTGCTCTGCAGGCTGGTCGCCAAGTGTGATCTGTCCCGACCCACCCGGGGCGGAGGTCGCTTCTGCTGATGGTCTCGTAGTCGGGGGCGAAAGGAGGCAACAATCAACTTCTTTCACTGACAAGCGCTTGGTCCAGAGGCGTCAACCCGTTCTGTTATCAGTGGATCATGGATCCACAGGAGGGTGAAACAGCGATGAACTCGATTCTCGTGCTGATCGTCGGTGTGCTGGCCGTTTTGCTGGGCTACGGCTGGTACGCGCGGCGAATAGATCGGGATTTTGTTAAACCCGATGCTGACAAAGCCACGCCGGCCAAGATGTTCATGGATGGCGTGGACTTCACCCCGGCGAGCCGAAACGTCCTCTTCGGCTACCAGTTCAAGTCGATCGCTGCCCTCGGTCCCATCACGGGTCCCATCATCGCGGTGCAATGGGGGTGGCTCCCGGCGCTGGTGTGGGTCATCCTGGGGACCTTCTTCATCGGTTGGGTGCAGGATTATGGTGCGATGATCATGGGCGTTCGCTCCGAGGGGGACACCATGGGTGCCCTGAGCTACAAGCTCGTCTCCCCTCGGGCCCGCACCATTCTGATGGTCTTCATCTACTTCTACCTGTTGCTGATCATGGGTGCCTTCGGCAACGCGGTGGGCAAGGTGCTTATGACGAATCCGAAGGTGCCCTTCGGCATGATTGCCGTGGCGTTGATGGGAGTCTTGGCAGGGCAGATGACGTACAAGCTGAGACAGGACATCATCCTGACTACCATTGTCACGGTCCTGCTTTCCTTCGGCGGCATCTGGCTCGGCACCCGGCCGTTCATGGAGAGCGTGTTCTCGGCCATTCTCGGTCTACCTGATTCGCCGACCATCTTCCTCGGCAACACTCAGGCCCAGGTGGTAGGCCCTATACTGGTGATAGCTTTCTGCTATCTCGGCTCGGTGCTGCCGATTTGGTCCTTCGCGCAGCCCGTCAACTACGTCTCCTTCTGGATCGTCTCGCTGGGCGTGCTCGGCGGGATCCTCGGAGTCCTGATCTGGCGGCCGGGAATGGGCGACTTCCCGGTCTTCACTGAGTTCACCACCGCGAGCGGTCCACTGTGGCCTATGCTGTTCGTGGTGATCGCCTGCGGGGCCATCTCCGGCTGGCACAGCCTGGTCTCCACCTCTGGCACGGCGCGCCAGCTGGAGAAGGAGACGGATGCCCTGCCCGTGGGCGGGGGCGCCATGTTCATGGAGATGGTGTTCGCCACGATGGCCTTCCTCACGGCTACTGTGGCCTTCGAGGGCTGGCAGGGCTACCTGGACGCCGGCGGCGCACCGGCGGCCCTGGCGGTGTTCTCCAGCGGTCTGGCCAGGTTCTTGAGCCAGATCGGCATTCCGGAGACCTTCGGGACGGCCTACGGGTCCGTCTTCCTGACCATCATGGCGCTGACCATCATGCAGCTTGTGGTCCGCTTCATGCGGGTGGCGGGGGCGGAGTTGGTGGGCAAGCAGGTGCCGGCGATGAGGAACGTCCACGTAGGAACCAGCGTGTCGCTGATCCTCACGCTGATTTTCGTGTGGATCATCCCCTGGCTTACGATCTGGGCTGCGTTCGGCGCTTCTAATCAGCTGATGGCGGGCCTGGCACTGCTGTTGATCGCCCTGTGGGCGATGTCGGAAGGCCGGGTGCATACGTGGGCGCTCTACCCTGCCATCTTCATGATCGTCACGACGATCGCGGCCCTGCTCTACCTGGCTTACGACAACTTGATTGTCAGGCTGCCCGCGGCTGCCACGGTGGAGGGCGCCATCGCCTCTCTTCTGGTGGGGCTGATCGCGGTGGTGCTGGTGGTCGCAGCCGGGTTCCTCATCCTGGATGGCCTGAAGGCGTTGCGGAAGCCGCAGGAACGGCTAGCTGACGTCCGATAGGGCGGAGTTGTGCAGTGGGAGAGTGGCCCCCGACTCTCCCATTGCACGATGGCCGCGAAGTCCCGGATGCGGTTGGCTCGCGATCAACCGACAGAGGAAATCGAGGCGCTCGCGGGTCTGTGGAGGCGAGATTCCCCGCTGCGCTGGACATGGCTGTCTCGGACTCTACACTACGGATGAACACGTTTCGAGCGGCTCACCTGAAGCGCCTCGGTGTCAGGTACGGGGCTTCCGGCCTGCGCCCGGGGCCACTCAAAGGCGGTGACGGGCTCGGAGTGTCTCAGCCGGAGCTGTCTTGTGGTGTTGGGATAGCCGACGGGACCGGGCTGGAGGCGATGCGACGATGAACTCGTCATTGTGGGAGGATCTCAGAGAGCAAGTAGGAGGCATCTGCGAAGCAGCTTGTGAGATCCTGTACGGGATGAGTGTTTACGAGTGGGTACGGGAGTGCCAGAAGTCCCGCGGTGAGCTGGAGCGTCTGTTTGTCCTGATCGTCTTTGGCGAATTGCTGGGGGTGCCCATTCTACCCCCTTACTACGTGCTCCGGCTGCTGCCCTACGTCGTGCCCCACGTGGAGGGCTGGAAGCGCTCTATGCTCAGGGAGCGCGATCTGACGGACCTATTCGATCAAGAAATTGGATGACGGCGAGAGTCCGGGACGGGCGGTGGTGGAATGGCTGGGGTTCCCGGGATCCCGTCACTCGCGGAGTCGATAGCAGGGAGGCAGAGAGACATGACGCATGAGGAAAGAAGGGCAGGCCTGGTGAGGCGATGGGGTCGATCGGCTAAGGATTTCCTGTATGGAATGGCGGGTCACGACATGACCCGCTACGCCCTCAAGACGCGGGGCAGTATGGAGCATCTGTTTATCTTGATCACCATGGGTGATCTGCTGGGCGTGCCGATCTTGCCCCCCTACTATTCTTTGCGCCTGTTGCCGTACGTGGTGCCGCAGATCAGCACCTGGAAGCGGCGCATGCTGCGAGAGCGGGACCTCACGGATGCCCTAGCCTGAGAGAGACGACGGACAGAAGCGAAGCGGGGTGACCTCGATGAGCCGCGGAGAGGGGTTGGAGCGGCTGCTGTAAAGGGTCAGGCGGGACGTCCCGCACTGGTGGCCTCAGGTGCTCCCCACTCCGCAGTTCGCTGCGAATCCGGCAGAGGGAGCCTCAGCAAGTTCCGGGGCATCGCATCGGTGCCGGTAGGCGGACATCGCGTGCCACGTGGCGCGCGAATCGCTCAGATCGAATCACAATAGGGAAGGAGTGGTACATTGTCACTCGCACGCGTCTTCAGAGAGCACCCCGAGCGGCGCTATATCATGTACGGGGGGAAGGGTGGCTTGGGGAAGACCACCTTCTCCGCTGCGACTGCCTACTGGCTGGCTAAGCAGGGGAAGAAGGTGTTGGTGTTCTCCGTGGATCCGCAGGCCTCGCTGACCGACATCTTCGAGCAGGATATCTTCGGCAAGGGACCGGTTGAGATCATGCCCAACCTCTACGCCCAAGAGATCGATGCGGACCGACATATCGCGGAGTATCAGGAGGAGATCCGGGGGAAGATCCGGGATATGTACGGCTTTGCCGAGATCCCGGAGGAGATCGAGAGCTACATTCAGGCAGCCGCTGCTGAGCCGGCGATGGAGGAGAGCGCCATATTTGATAATGTGGTCGACATCATCGTGGGGGGCGAGTACGATTATTATATATATGATCTGGTTCCTCTCGGACACGCCCTCTATTACCTGAGCATGGCGAGTGTCTACGACGAGTGGATCGAGCGGATTACCAGCCTGCGGGAGGAGATGGAGGAATACTCGAAGGTCGCCGCTCTTCTCGAGCGGAAGGAGGAGACCGAGGAGGATCAGATCCTGGCCGAGCTTCAGGACATTCGCTACCGGATAAACATGTCATCCAGTATCCTCACGGACAACGAGAAAACGGCGTTCTTCTTCGTCATCATCCCTGAGGAGATGGCCCTCGTGGACACGCAGAAGGCGGCGACGAAGTTCGCCAAGTTCGATGTACCCTTGATTGGGTACATCGTGAACCGGGTGCTCCCGGCGGAGCTGGCCGATGAGGACATCCCCCCGTATCTGGAAAACCGCATTGAGATGCAGAGGGAGTACCTGGCAAAGATCGATACGATCTTTGGCGACCAAGTTCTGACCCGAGTGCCTGAGTTGGAGCGGGACATCACCGGGCTCGATATGATCGCTCGCATCGCTGAGAAGCTGTTTGGAGGTGAGGAGATATGAGCGTTCATGACAGGATCGAGAAGTCGACGCGCGACTTCCTAACGGAGCATCCGGGGCTGAAGTACAGTTTCTTCGGTGGTAAGGGGGGGGTAGGGAAGACGGTCCTGGCCGGTGCTGCAGCGCTCTGGTATGCCCGTCAGGGGAAGCGAACCCTACTGGCCTCGACGAATCCAGTCCACTCGCTCACCGGCATGTTGGGTCAGGACGTTTTCGGCAAGCCGACCCTGGTTGAAGGCGAATCCAACTTCTGGGCTTACGAAATCGACACAAAGGACACCATTGAGGAGTCGAAGAGGGAGATTCGAGAGAAGATCGAGTGGTTCCTCAAGTACGCGGACATCAAAGCAAGGGCAGAGGAGTTCGTGGAGTCGGCCACGATGAACCCGGCCTTCGAGGAGTCGGCCATGTTCGAGAACATGATCGATCTGATGTTCGAGGATGAATACGAGGTCTACGTATTCGACACCGCTCCCACGGCCAACGCTCGTCGCCTGCTCGGCATGTCAGATGTCTATTCGATGTGGGTCAATAAGATGGTGCAGAGCCGGGAGGAGGCACAGAGCCTGAAGGAACTGCTCTCGTACAGCAAGAAGAAAGAGAAGGATCCCTTGATGGACTACCTTCTCACCTTTCGGGACCGGATGCAGCACGCCAAAGAGCTCCTCACCGATGAGTCGCTGACAGCCTTCTTCTTCGTCACTTTGCCGGAAGCGCTCCCCATTGCCGTGGTGCAGCGATTCCTCACGTGGTTTGAGGAGTTTGGCATCCCGGTGGGCGGGGTGGTCGTCAACATGCGGATCGACCCTGCCGATCTGGGGGAGAACCCGCCTGAGTTTGTCCGCAATCGCATCGAGATGCAGCGTGAGTATATGGAGGAGATCTGGAAGCGCTTTGACAACGTGCGAGCCATTGTGCCCCTGTTCCAAAACCAGGTCCAGGGCACGCCGATGCTGGAGCAGACGGCCCGGCATCTGTTCTCCGCCTAGACGTGTGAGTCCAGGGAGCAGGTGAGGGGCGGCTTTCAGACTGCTTGACGAATTGGGGCACAATGGCGACGGATTCTCCGCTGATTATCCCGCTCGTGGGCCTGCTGTATGTGCTCGGGTTCGGTGCTCTCTCGCACGTGCGCCGGCAGGGCCTGCCGGTCCGTTTTGCCGTCGAAGGGTTGATCATCACCGCTGTGGGGATTGCGGTTTCGGCTTTCTTTGTCCCGATATACCCTCCGTTCTTTCTGATTGGACTCTATCTCATTACCATGCGGGTGCGGCTCCTCGTCGACATTGGGAACTGGCTGAGTGGGAGGGGGAAGGCCGACCAGGCCCTGACCCTCTACCGTCTCGCGCTCCAGGCCGGGCCGGACATGACCAGCCGCCAGATTGTGCTGATAAACCGGGGTGTGGCCTTGCTGCGGTCCGATGACCCAGAGGAGGCGTATGCGACGCTCACGGAGGCTCTGAGGGGATCCAACAGTCGATTGGCCGCCAAGCATCTCGCTGCCAGCTACTACAACCTTGGCCTGGCGTGCCGCCGGACGGGCCGAGAGGCGGAGGCTATCCGACGGTTCAACGAAGCCATTGCTGCTTGGCCGAACTCGATCTTTGGAAAGGCAGCCAGCCGCGAGCTGAGGAAGGGGGACAAGGACACCTAGGAGGTATCTGGGTGGCTCGGGAGCGGGGGAACGGGTCTGTGTTCCAGAGTAGCGGATGATCGCTCCTCCGGGCGGAGACCAGTCGCTTAGCTGCGCACGCTTGGCAAGGGTGACTGCAGCGGATGGAGGCCTTCCTCGACGAGAGAGAGGGGTAAACCCTCTGTTATGTAACTCATCGTCTCGAGCGAGCGCAGGCGTTTGGGGATTGCTGCCGGCAGGTGCCACAGCACTCCAACGACGCTGGCTTAGGGCTCGCTGGCGCGAGCTAGGCACGCGGCTTAGCTTCGCACGCGGCTTAGCTTCGCACGCGGCTTAGCTTCGCACGCGGCTTAGCTTCGCACGCGGCTTAGCTTCGCACGCGGCTTAGCTTCGCACGCGGCT
>SKLM01000199.1 GCA_007123205.1 Thermoflexales bacterium | reverse complement strand
CTCCTCGGCGATTTGGGCGCCCGACTGGCCGCTGCCGACCACCAGCACCGCCCCCGCAGGCAACCGTTCCGGATTCAGGTACTCACTGGAGTGAACCTGGTACACCTCGGTCGCCAGCCGGCCGGCCAGAGGTAGAATCCTGGGTCGCTGATAGGTGCCCGTAGCCACCACTACGTTGGACGCCTGGTACTCGCCCTTGACGGTGCGGATCAGCAATCCATCCGATCCCGGCACCGTCTCCACGGACGTGACTTCGACGCCCTCTGTGACAGGAGGGTCGAAGCTCTGCGCGAACCGGAGCACGTAGTCGACCACTTCCTCACCCCTGAGAAAGCCATCCGGGTCGTCACCGTCGTATTCCATTCCGGGCAGACCCAGCATCCAGTTAGGGGTCACCAGGGCAAAGGAGTCCCAGCGCTCGTCGCGCCAGGCCTTGGCCACGCGGTTCTTCTCCAGAATCAAGTGCTCGCGACCCGCCCGGGTCAGGTAGTAGCTGACGGCAAGGCCTGCCTGACCGGCGCCGATCACTAACGTGTCAATCCTCTCCATCTGTCTTGCTCCTTTCCGAGGGGGCTTCGCCTGCGGCTCTCCAAACCCTCGCGGCTTAACTGTATCGCATCTTTCCACATACTTCGGGGCATTCGCCGGCCCGGCTGTGATCGGCGCAGTCAGTTACGGCGTCACCGGCCGGGCCAGCCGTTCGCCCGTCTTCAGGGGGCGAGGCGGATGCGGCTTCCAGGCAGACTCTTGCTCACCGGTCTGGCTGCAGCGCCCCCTTTCGCCCGCTATCACGTGCCGAACTCGTTGATAGCGAGTGCGTTCCCCTCCATATCCTCAACCCAGGCCGATTTGGAGCCGCCAAGCTCGGCAATGCCGCGCTCGTCCGTCTTCAGCGACAGCAGGTTGTACTGCTCCAACTCCACGCCTCTGTCACGCAACTGGTCCACCACCGTCTCGATGTCGCTCACCATCCACCCGGCTGCCGTGTGCTCGGCCTCGGTTCCGGCTTCCCGCTCGTATAGGTAGAGCAGCGTGCCGTCGCTGCCCTCGAAGGCGGCATCATCCCCCACAGTGGAGCCATCCACCGGCCGAAGGCCCAGCTTCTCGGTGTAAAGTGCCTTGGCTCTCTCGATGTCGACTCCTGGCAGTATCGCCATAATTCGTGCATCTCTCAACCTGGTTGTCCTCCCGTCTGCTCATTCGCCTCTGATACTCCTGCAACACTTCGGTCCGCTCGCGGCGGCCACGGTTTCGCTATGAGCACACCGCGTCGCTGGGCCGAAGACCAATCTGGCTCCGAGTCCGATCGTGCTGCCATCACCAGTGGGCTGGCTCGCTAAGGCTCAGCAGATTGCCCTCGGAGTCCCTGAAATAGGCCGCTTTGTCGCCGCCCATCTCGATGATACCGCGCTCATCAACCTCCACCCCCGGGAAATCATCCTGCTCCTGCTCAAACTCCACACCACGACGGTGCAGTTCCTGCACCACTTCCTCAATATTCTCGACGTGCCACGCGGCCACGGCGTGCTGAGCCCTGGCACCGGCCAGGTTCTCGCTGATATAGAGCACGGTACCGTCGCCGGCCGCGAACGCCACATCGTTCGTACCCACCGGGATCTCCGCCCGAGGTAGTTTCAGCTTCTCGGCGTAAAACGCCTTGGCTCGCTCGACATCATCTGCCGGCAATAACGTGATTACTGGTCTGTCCCTCAACATAGTTCGCCTCCTGTCCTCTCATTCTGCTCTCATCATCCTCCAGCGTCCCCGGCAGCTCGTAAACCCGGCTTTCACGGAGACGCCGCTTCGCATTCCCGAGTGTCGCCGCGACGCTCACAACTCCACCACCGCATCCTCCACTTGTGTCGATCTGGAGTATGCCATGTCTGCCGTTTCGAGAGCGTTTCCAGAGCGTTTCATGGTTCGGGCAGCGAGGAGCCTGGAGCCCCTGATAGCCCTTCGCTCTTGCTGGCTCACGGCCGATCCGAACGCTTCTCAGCCCGCGACCCCGAGCGACGAGGCATCCCCATCCTGGTCACCGCTCCAAGCCCCAGCCCTGGCTCCAGGGTGGCGGGAGACCCGTCCACCGCCGCATCCCCACTCCCACCGATCGAGCGGGCCAGCCCGATGCTGGAGGGCCGTAAGGGGGGCGTCATCGCTGACGCTGTGCTCCCCAGCTTCCAGCTCAACCCTGACAGACGCCCGGCCCAACCCCAACTGCATACCTCCTGCGCTCTTGCCAACGCCCAAGCTGAAACGCTCCTCAAACGATACAGAAACGCATCGGGTGGTATGTTCTCCCGAGATGAGGTCGGAGGAGTGACGATGGCGTGCCGGCGACGGTATGTCAATGGCGCAGTTGTCCGCTCGTCCCAGAGTACTATCGCTGACGAGGCAGAAGCACCTGTGTTGGTGGGATAAGGAGGCAGGGATGAGTAGCGAGCAATCTTCTGGAGACGGCCCGGGAGGGTCCGGGCCGGGTTGGCTCACGTTAGCGGCTTTTCTCCTGATGGCCGTGTTTGCCGGAGGCAACACGGTGGCGGTACGGTTCAGCAATTTCGGGTTGCCCCCCTTCTGGGGCGCGACCCTCCGATTCACAGCTGCCGCCCTCATCTTCTGGGTCGTCGTCCTGGTGAGGCACATTCCCCTGCCGCAGGGTCGGGCTCTCGTGGGCGCTACGCTGTATGGCCTTGTGTCGATAGGGGCGGCGTCTGCTGGCTTTTACTGGGGCCTCGTCCGTGCTCCTGCGGGGCTAGCGGGGGCCCTGTTGACCCTGGTCCCGCTGATGACCCTGTTCTTCGCCTGGGCGCACGGTTTGGAACAGCTCCATTGGCAAGGATTGATCGGCGCCCTAATCGCGACGGCAGGGGTGCTGCTGGGGGTGGTTGGTGGCTTCAACGGCGCTATGCACGCCCCCTCGGTGCTGGCTCTGGTGGTCGGTGTGGCGTGCGTCGCTGAGTCTGGTGTGGTCTTCAAACTCTTCCCGGACGGCGACCCCATCGCGTACAATGCGGTATCGCTTACGGTGGGCGTGCCCCTGCTAGCGGCGCTCTCCCGGCTCATGGGTGAGCCATGGATCCTGCCGGCTACGGGCCAGACCTGGGCGGCCTACGTCTATCTGGTCCTGATCGGCACCGTCGTGGTCTTCTATCTGTTCCTCTACGTCCTGGCCCGTTGGACGGCCTCGGCGACTTCCTATTCGTTTCTGCTCATGCCGGTCGCCACCGCCATCATCGCTGCCTTGGTCGCGGGCGAGGCGATCACCACCTCTTTCGTCATCGGCGCTGCGATGGTAATCGGTGGCGTGTGGGTGGGGGCGTTTCACCGGCAAAGGGAGGCGCCGCCGGAGGCCGAGGCGGCCTGCCCGAGGGGTTCGGGTGAAGCCGTGTGCCAAGTACCATAGGTTAACAACACTCAGCAACCCGAGGGCCGCACTGCGGCAAGCCACGGGTGCTCTGGCCCTCTTGAAGACAGCCCTGCGACGGCTACTTACATACCTCGTGGTGCGCTAACGCGCATAGAGAACTCCCCTCATAACAGCGCTGTTAGGGGGAGCATCCCAAGGATGATGACCCGGAGCGCAGAGCCCATATCTCAGAGCTGTCTCAGAGCGAAGCTCGGATCTTCTCCAGAACGGAACGTGCGACAGTCGCCTCGGACGCCGCGAAGAAAGCCTCCAGCTTGTCGCAGGCGTAGTCGCCGCAATGGGCGCAGTTGGCGGCGCCATGCTCCAGGCAGCAAGCACGGATCTCGCAGGCCGAGCAGTAGCCGGTCTGCCGGCCCGTTTCCGTGAGGCAGCCATCGCACATCGTCGACTCCGCGCCGGCATCCTCCAGGAAGAACTCCTGCTGCCACTGCTGAGCCAGGCGTTCCAGGGCCTCCAGATCGTTGGCCTGCGGGGCCAGATAGGCGTCGCAGTCAGAGGAGATGAGTCCGCAGTAGGCGATGCTCCTTTGCATCGGAATCCTCGGGTGCCGGGCGGATATCGCAGGTGCCGCAGTCGAGGTCACAGACAGCCATCATGTCGATGGACTCCATGTTCAACTTCTCTTCCCTGGTGGACCCGATGGGCCCAGGATCACGCCATATCGGGTCTGTCGTGCACCGGTCGGCCTGCGGCGGTGGCCAGGATGCTCAGCGCCTCCCCAATGCCCTCGGCGATCATCTCTCTTGCTCTTTTCGATGAAAGAGCTCGGGCCGGCCTGCAGTTACGACGGGAAGACCCTCCTCCCGCGGAACGTGTACGCCCGTCCCCGGATCTTGTACGTCGAGCCGCTGGGGATGAACCTGTCTTCGCCGGCTCGCCTGGCGATCTAGTTCAAGGCCTTGATGGCCACGTCCATTGGTCAGATCCATCGGGGGTCTGTCTCCCAGCCGCCCCCAGTCACCAGAGAGGGCTTCGAGCAGCCCTGTCGTTGACAAGTAAGTTCTGCCTTAGCTGCCTATCCATCAGATCGAGGGAACACTGGGTGGCGCGAGGGATGTCAGGATGCCAGACGTGCCCTCCAGTTCGTGTTCGCTGACCCGACCGGTCGCCTTCGCTATACCCCACACCAATTGACGATGATTGACCCGACGACCTTCAGGGCCCTCACGTAGTCCTCGACATCAATCCACTCGTCCCAACCTCCTATCTGTGTGGAATCGCCGGACAGAGGCCCAAACCCTACCGTCGGAATCCCGCTGTGGAGGGTGGGATTACGGATGTCGCTGCCGGGGTGCAGGGGGTAGTTTCGCGGTTGAATGCCGGTTACCGCCTCAATCGCCCCGCTTACGGTCTGGTACAGCGGATGCTCGACGGGCACTTCTGTGCCCCTGATCATACGGCTCAACCACTCCACCCGTGGTCGATGTTCCCTCAGCCAATCATCGCCCGCAGCGGCCTCCTCCACAGCCTGGACTACCTGGATCTGCACCTCATCCACCTGCTCCCCGGGTGGACATACCAGAAACCCGGTCATCACACACTCCGGACTGACCAGACCCGGCCATTCTTCATCACCACAGCGGAGGCACGTCACTCCAAGATTCGTCGATCGGCCAATGGCCTCGTCCAGCACCGGGTGGTGGACCTCACGTCCCCTCTTCTCATCCAGTTTCTGGAGGGCCTGGTAGATCACCCAGGCCTTGTCGAGCGGATTCACAGCCTGGTGGAAGAACACTTCGTGCCCTGGTTCTGTGGTCTCGGGCGGATGCCCAGGCACGGTGATACGGAAGGTCAACCAGGCGGACGTCATGGCCTTGATCTCCCCCAGCCCTGCGCCCGACTCTGCCGGATGCAGGTAGATCGACGCGTCCGCCCCGTACCCGCGCTCCAAGAGAGCTATGATCCCCTGGGCACGCCCCTTGCTCGCTGCACTCGCCAGTATCACGTCGCCCTGAGGCTGCAGACCGGCGTGCAACACGGCTTCCAGAGCACACGCCATGATCGCCACACCGATTAGGTCATCGGACACGCCCCAGCCATACATCCGGCCGTCCTCGATCTGCCCGGCAAAAGGATCGTGTTGCCATCCTTCCGTGTCCCCCACGGGTGAACTGTCGGGATGAGCCCAGAGAAGCAGGGATCGTCCCACGCCTGCTCCGCTCAGTCTGCCCGCTACGCTGATGCGCTCCCCCGGCTGGATACCGCTTGGATCGGCAGATTCGTGCTCGATGGGGAGCGTTCGCGGGTCTGCACTGATGATTTCGACCTCGTCGCATCCGAGCCTCTTGAACTTGTCCGCCACATAGGCCTGTGTGGCCTCCTCCCCGCCCCTGGAGGCTTGCACAAGCGCCGCCAGCCACCCTATGGCCGCCTCTCGCTGCTGATCTACTCTCCTCCATACCAGCTGCTCTTTCTCAGTCATCGCTCGTATTCCTTGAACTGCTCAGTCTGTGCGGGTCCTGACTTCGGCGTCTGATTCCTCTGCCCATGTTGAGGCCGTCTTCCCGGTTGCGGTCTTCCCCCGGCTCTGCTCACCATTTTACCATAAACTGTCGAAAAGAATGGTGCCGCAATGATTGGCTCAGAGGGTATCCTTCCGAGCATTGAGAGGCTTGCGACGGATGGGTAATGCACACAAGAGCCATCACTGGCGCAACGTCTTGACACCCTGGATGACGTTCCCCTGCGGCGACGTTGTCTCTAGACTCACACAGGCGATAATTATGGTCCAATGAAGCCAGACGATCAGAAGCCAGGGCAGTGTGACGCCCCCGCTCAGTCCACTGGGCGTGTCTATCTGGACATATGCGCATTGTGCCACCCGTATGACGACCAGAGCGCCATCCGCATTCGCCTGGAGACTGAAGCGGTCCAGCTGGTCCTGAGTCACGTTCGCACCGGGGACCTCACGTTGGTCGTGTCGCCCGTACACGCTGGGGAGATTGGTGCGATCACGGATCCGGTTGAGCGTGAGCACCTGTTCTCTGCCTTACGCAGGATTGGCCGTAGCGTCGAGGTGGACCTG
>SKLM01000375.1 GCA_007123205.1 Thermoflexales bacterium | reverse complement strand
TCCGGGGTTCGCTCCACGTGCCGCGCCAGGTTTATGGATCCGAGACAGCAGTTCTCGTAAGGGAGCAGCGGCTGTTCGCCGCAGGGATTGGTCGCCTCGTACCGTCCCAGGTGCGGCGTGGGGTTGTCGCGGTTCGCGGTATCCAGGAAGAGCAGGCCCGGCTCCCCGTTCCGATGCGCTGACTCGACGATCTCCCCGAAGAGGGTCCGGGCCGGCACCGTCTCCCACGTCTCCCCGTCGTCGGGGTTGACCAGGTCGACGGTCCCCTCATCGGCCAAGGTCTCCATGAACTCGTCGGTCAGGCCGACCGAGATGTTGAAGTTGGTGATGGCGTACTCGTTCGACTTGCAGTGGATGAACGTGCGGATGTCCGGATGGTCTATGTTGAGCACGGCCATGTTCGCCCCGCGTCTGGCCCCGCCCTGGCTGATGATCTCCGATGCGGTATCGTACACCTGCATGAAGCCCACGGGCCCCGTCGCCGGGCCGCCACTGGAGCTCACGATGGCCCCTTTCGGACGCACCTTCGCGAAGGAGAAGCCGGTTCCCCCACCGGTCTGCTGAATCAGCGCCATGTCCCGCAACGTCCGGAAGATGCCATCCCGCTTCCGCCCCATGTCGTCGGCAATAGGCAGCACGAAGCACGCGGCCAGCTGAGATAGGGGCGTCCCCGCTCCGGTGAAGGTCGGCGAGTTCGGCAAGAAGCGAAGCTGGGTCATCAAGTCGAAGAAGAGCGTCTCAGCCTCCGGCGGGTCTCCGCCCAGGTCCTCCTCCACCGCCGCGACGTGGCAAGCGACCCGCCGGAACACCCCCTCGACTGTCTCCACAGGTTCCCCGTCCGCGTTCTTCCGTACGTACCGACGGCGGAACACCTCAAGGGCGTTCTCTGAGAACCGATCACCAATCGGATCTCCACCAGGTGAGTCCGCAGACGGTGACCCGCTCTCTATCCTCTCTTCCTCTTTCATCAATCGCTCCCCTGAACCTCAATCATCTCCCTAATCGTCCACTGTCCGCGCGCACGCCTTCACGAGGGGCCACGGGACCCTAACCAGCCCGATCGAGTCTCGGTTTCGGGTTCTTCGAGCCCGTCACGAGCTTGTTCCTCACCTCGCGTAGGATCCGCGGCGCGAGCGCCTGCTCGTTCTCCAGCAAGAACCTCTCCACCGCCTGGGGATCGTGCACGACCAACTCCCGCAGCGCCCACGAAAGGGCTTTGACCACCATGTCGTCGTCATCGCCCACGAGAAGACCGCACACTGCCAAGGTCCGTGGAACGTCGCCGGTTCCCCCGCGGCTGCGCATATTCAGGGCCACGGTACTCACCAGCGCTGCCCTCCGCCACCAGCGGTCGTCACGGCGGGCCCAGCGTTCGATCACGTCACCGGAGAGCTGTCCATCGCACCACGCGGGACCCGCCAGGGTCCTGGCAAAAGCATCCACCGCCCCCCAGCTGTCGATCCCCCTGCCGAAGGCTTCCAGCTCCCTCTCTCCGACGGAGCGGTAAGCCTCCTCGTGATCCCGCACCAGCTCATAAGCGACCCAACGGTGGCCATACCGCTCCAGAAGCTCCCTGGCCAGCTCAAGGACGAACGGACCATCGGCATCTCGGCACTCCCGGGAATAGCGGCGCCGGACCGCCCGCACATTCGGCGTGTTCCGCACTGGCAGCGCACGGATGTCCCGGTCGATTCTCGCCGCCACCTCGCTCACTGACGTTCCAGCCCCTGTCTTCAACCCCACGCCCCTACTGATCCTGGACATTCGCCTGCAGCTTCAGAGCCCGGCCCGGCCTCGCAGCTACCTCTGCTGTCCGTCGGCAGCTAGCCGGCCGAGCCGCGCGCACCATATCCTGCTGCCGGTCCCTAGCCCACCTCCACATAGGTGCGGAGCATGCTCGCCCACTGCCGCAGGAACTCCTCCTCCTGCTGCCAGGAGAGACCGTGGTGCTCAAGACCGTCCCGGCTCCCCGAGATCCGGACAGCTGGATCCACGAAGAGGAAGCCCCGACCAGCTGCATATCCGTAGATCAGTTTAATGTGCGCCCAGCCACGGTACTTCCTCTGCTTCCAACGGAGCGGCTCCCCCACCACGACGATGGTGATCCGGTCTTCGAGCAAGTTCCGCTGCAGACGGCCCGCCGTCCCACACAGGCCCCAGCGGGCTCGAATACCCCGCTTCCGCAGATGGTGGACCATCCCCCACGGAAAAGTAGCCCAGCCCGGAATACGAGAAGGCGCTACGAAAGGAAAGGCACGCCAGGCCAACCCGATGCGGTCCATGTCCTGGGCGACCAGCGCACCCTCCCACTCCGGAACTCCCGCCAACGTGTTGGCCGCGATAGCCAGACTGGTCGGCCCGCAGTCGTTCGTCGATCCCTGGAACTGATGGAAGAGATAGGCGGGTTTGCGCAAGCGCACGGCGACCCCGCTCAGGTTCAACAACTCAGTGACGGCCAACTCCTGTTCAGAGTCGTAAAGGGCGTCGATCACCCCATTCTGCGGTTCCAGCGCCGACCTCTCGCCTTGCTTCATATGAGCAACCTCCGGCTCTCCGATCCCCCGTGAGTCAGGCCATCGGGCGTCCGATGGAGCCTGGAACCGTTCCCTACACGAATCGACTGGTGATGAAGTCGCTAGCACGATCCAGGGCTGGCAGCCTGCTACGAAAGACCAGCCTCAACCCCACCTCGTCGACCAGCGGTTCCAGTAAGCTGAGCAGGATCGGAGAGCGGGCGCGCACCTCTTGCGGTACGATCTGCGCCCGGATCAGTATGTGAGCCACTGCCTCCGGCACCCTTCCGTACATGGCCTCCAGCGTGGGATCCGGCGTCAACAGCTGGCTCCCGAGGATGAACCCGCTCTTGCCATCCACTGCTAGCAGGTGGTATCCGTATGGCTGCCTCTCACCGCGCGCGCCGAGGCCCGCAGGATGCACAGACAAGTCGATCTCGAGGGTCATCGGCTGCTGCGGAATCTCCGTCAATCTCTCAAGCACGTCCGAATCGATGTAGACCGCGATCTGCCCGGGCTCCGGGGGCGGAACAGCTACCACCCTATCCTCCCACACTAACCGATCCTTATCGGTACACGACACACGCACCAGGTAGTCGTCAGCCCCTCCGGGCTTCAAAGTGCCGGGGTCCTCTCTGACCCGTGGGGCCAGCTCCAGCGTCTGTTCGAGCGTGCAAGCCAGTAACCGAACCTCACGCGCGTTTAGATAGTAGGGGAAGTAGCCGGGAAGATAACTGCGAAATAGGGGCCAGGCCTGACGTCCCCGGAACTTGAGTCCCAATCGCTTGATCACATTCCGATCCCTGTCGGTCAACTGAGCCCGATCCTCGAAAGAAGCCTGAAGATGGCGAATCGACAGGATGTCCCCTACATCGTCAACGGACTCCGAATCCGCGAGCCCCCAAAATCCGTACAGACCCTCGGACCCGTGATAGAGGGCGATCGACAGATGCTCACCCCCCGCCCCCATGACACTCACAAACCCCAGATCGCCTGTCTCCGGATTCTGAACGCCGAAGACCTCTGCCTCCTCCATCCAGTGCCAGGGGCCCATCGCCTTGATCTGTACCGCTGCTTGATAAAGCCGCGTCCATTCGCTCAGTTCAGCTTGCGCTTCATCCATGGCTTTTCTTCCATCGGATCTTCACGTGGACCGACCCAGTCGGCGCGTCCCAGTGGCTCCATAGGCGACAAGACACGGACAGTTGCTCCTGGCTGTCAGCAACGACAACAGCCCGAGCTGTGCACGGCACCCCCAAGCCGGCCGGTGGTCGGATTGCATCTGAGCCGCTTACCGCTCGCTTTCCTCCAACAGCCGGTAGACCTCCGCCCGCACCTCGTCCAGGTCCTCGAGCCCCAGGTAGACGATGGCGTAGCGGATATAGGAGACAGGATCCAGCACCTTCAACTCCTCGATGACCAGGTCCCCAATGGTCCGGGTGGGAACTTCGGTCTTGCCCGCCTCTCGAATGCGGCTCTCGACCCGGTCGACCACGCGCTCCAGATCACCGGCCGACACCGGGCGACGGGCACAGGCAACTCTGAGCCCGGAGACGATCTTCTCGCGGTCGAACGTCTCCCGGCGCCCGTCCCGCTTGACGACGAGAGGCGCCTGCATGATGGCCCGCTCCATCGTCGAAAAGCGTCGGCCGCAGGACTTGCATTCTCGCCGGCGGCGAACGCTGTGTGCCTTCCGCGTGGTATCGATGACACGGGTCTCCGCGCTGTCGCAATAGGGACACATCATGGCTGCTGTGTTCGCTCCCTCCTGAGTCGACGTCGCCCGCGAACAGCAGACGGGCGGCCCAACACAGCTCCGCTGGGTCGACATCCGGCTATGGAAGGCCGCAGATAAGGAAAACCCACAGGTGGGTTTCCTAAAGGGGTGTACCCCTACATATGGGGAACTACAGCAGCATTATACCACAGGCGGATGAACGAGCAAGCGCCGGAAGCGTCCTCTACCTTAAAGTTGAGGCAAGCGCGCTGAACTGTCTGCTGGGTCAGCACACCTCTCCGATGAGGTAGCGGTCACCGTATCATCGAGCCAACACCGGCCAGGAGTTCGGGTGGCCCGGGAAGGCTATGAACAGCGGGGGCCACGTATAGTTGACTATTGTACTCAACTGTGTATAATGTCATCCTGCGTGAAGACCGGGAATGGGGCGGGTCCGGAGGAGCACATGAACGACGCCAGAGAAGACCACAACTGGGATAAGACTCCGGGAGAGGTGGGGGTGCACATCATCGCTTGCCAGGTGCTGCAGGACGTACTGGAACCCGTGCTGCCGGCCGCCCTGACCGAGGCGGTCACCTACCAGGAGTACGGCCTCCATCGCGTTCCCCACAGGCTGAGACAGGCGCTGCAGGACCGCGTGGACGCAGTGGAGGAACCGAGCCTGATCGTGTTTGGATACGGACTGTGCGGTACCGGCGTTGAGGGCGTCAAGTCCCGACAGCACACCCTGCCGATTCCGCGTACCGACGACTGCATCGCCATTCTGCTGGGCTCGCGTCAGGCATACCAGCGTGAGTTCAGCGCCGTACCAGGCACCTATTGTCTGAGCAAGGGCTGGCTGGAATCAGGAAGCCATCCGCTAAGCGAATACGAGGACTATGCGGAGACGTATGGCGCTGAGGAGGCCGGGTGGATTCTGGATCAGCAGTACCAGCACTACGAACGCATCGCGCTGGTAGCGCACAGTCGGGCGGGCCTGGAGGCGTATGCGCCGGCAGCCCGGCAGGTAGCCGACTTCTGTCAGCGCTGGGGGATGCGCTACGAGGAGATCCTCGGCTCGGACGAGTACGTGCGCCGGCTGTTGGAGGCAGTGGTGGCCCTCCGCGACGAGGGTATGCGAGCATGCCACCGGATCGGTCGGGATTTCGTTATCGTGCCACCCGGGCGTGAGATCCCCATGGAGCGCTTTGTGGCGGGCAGCTAGTGAGCGGAGTCAGGGGTGGAGAGGGTTAGGCTAGGAACGTCAGACCGTCACGGGAGGGAAGCGTGATACGAATCTCGACGCGCGGGCGTTACGCCCTGCGAGCGATGGTGGATCTGGCCCGGCACGGTGACGCCGGTCCGGTGGCGCGCCAGGCCATCGCCGAGCGCGAGGATATCTCAGCCGCCTACGTGGCGCAGCTGTTCCGAGAGCTGACCGAGGTCGGATTGGTGGAGGGAGTGAGAGGCCCGGGGGGCGGGTACAGACTGACTCGTCCCGCCGCGGGGATCACGGCCCGGGAGATCGTAGAGGCAGTAGAGGGGCCGCTGGCTCTGGTGTCCTGTGTGAAACCCGACGAGACACCGGGGTGCCACCGCGTCAAGGAATGCGCGACGCGCCCGCTCTGGAAGGACCTGTCCGAGAAGATGAGCGAGGTGCTAAGCTCGGTCACGCTCGACGACCTTAGCAGGACGACCGATAGACCAAGGATGGAGGAGGAAACTGGCATATGAAGGGCATCCACGACGATATCACCGCCACAGTCGGGAACACCCCGCTGGTTAGGTTGAACCGGGTGACGCTCGGGCTACATGGCCAGGTAGTCGCGAAGCTCGAGTCGTTCAACCCGCTGGGCAGCGTGAAGGATCGCATTGCCGTGCGGATGATCGAGGCTGCCGAGCAGGCAGGCTTGATCGATGAGCACACCGTCGTGGTGGAGCCAACCAGTGGTAACACAGGTGTAGGCCTGGCTTTTGTCTGCGCCGCCCGGGGGTACAATCTGGTGCTGACCATGCCGGACACCATGAGCCTCGAACGTCGGCGACTGCTTCGGGCTCTCGGGGCTGAGCTTATCCTGACCCCGGGCGCGCAGGGTATGCCCGGCGCTGTGGCGAGAGCGGAGGAGCTGGCCCAGGAGAGCGGGCGCTACTTCATCCCACAGCAGTTTGAGAATCCGGCCAATCCGGAGATCCACCGCCTCACGACGGCCGAGGAGATCTGGCGCGATACGAAGGGCGAGGTCGACGTATTTGTGGCCGGCGTGGGTACGGGCGGGACGATCACGGGCGTGAGCGAGGCTCTGAAGGACCGGAAAGAAGGACTGCGGTCCGTCGCCGTCGAGCCGGCCAGCTCTCCCATCCTCTCGGGCGGAGAGCCCGGCCCGCACAGGATCCAGGGGATCGGGGCAGGGTTTGTGCCCGCTGTGTTAGATGTGGCGTTGGTGGACGAGGTCATCCGTGTTACGGACGAGGATGCAGGAGCGATGGCCCGCCGTCTGGCGCGGGAGGAGGGCATCCTGGCAGGCATCTCGTCGGGCGCGGCGGCGTACGGCGCGCTCGAGGTGGCCGCGCGCCCGGAGAACGCGGGCCAACTCATCGTCGTGGTCCTCCCCGACACGGGGGAGCGATACCTGAGCACGCGCCTCTTCGAAACGGAGTGATCGAAACAGGAGAGACCATGGACCACAGTTTCGATCAGACCATCGACAGACGCCGCTTTGAGAGCGCCAAGTGGCACCGGTATGGCGACGCCGTCCTGCCTCTGTGGGTGGCCGATATGGACTTCCGATCTCCCGCCCCTGTCATTGAGGCCCTCCGCGAGCGCGTCGACCACGGGGTCTTCGGTTATGGTCGGCTCCCCCGTGAACTCCAGGAGCTGATCGCCGACCGTATGGATCGTCTGTATGGTTGGCAGGTCACGCCGGAGGACTTGCTCTTCTTGCCCGGGGTGGTGACGGGCTTCAACCTGGTCTGCCATGCCGTGGCGAAGGCAGGGGAGGGTGTCCTTCTGCAGACACCGGTCTACTACCCGATGCTGAGGGCCCCGGCGCAGGCGGGGCTGACCAACGACGAGATGGAGCTCACCCGGCGTTCCGATGGCCAGTACGAGATCGATTTTGACCTGATGGAGGAGACCATCAGCCAGCGCACGCGCGTCTTCATCCTGTGCAACCCCCACAACCCGGTGGGCCGCGTCTTTCGACGCCGCGAGCTGGAGCGTATGGCAGAGATCTGTCTGCGGCGGAAGGTGGTCATCTGTTCGGACGAGATCCATGGCGACCTGATTCTGGGCAACCACAACCATGTGCCTATCGCGTCCCTGGCTCCGGAGATCGCCAAGCAGACCGTCACCCTCATCGCCCCCAGCAAGACCTACAACACCGCCGGGCTGCACTGTTCGATGGCCATCGTCCAGAATCCGGAGCTGCGGTACCGACTGGAGCGGACGTATCCGGACCTGGTTGCGGGCGTGAACGTATTGGGATACACAGCCGCCCTGGCAGCCTATCGGGACGGTCACGAGTGGCTGGAGGCACTGCTGCACTACCTGGAGGAGAACCTGGATTATCTGATAGAACGGGTGGAGAGCGATCTCCCGGGCATCACCATGAGCAGGCCGGAGGGGACTTACCTGGCCTGGCTGGACTGCCATGGCGCAGGAATCCCCGGCAGCCCCCACGAGTTCTTTCTGGATCGGGCCAGAGTCGCGCTGAACGAGGGCGCGACCTTCGGTCGAGGGGGCGAGGGCTTCCTGCGGCTCAACTTCGCCTGTCCGCGCTCCACCCTGGCTGAGGCTTTGGATCGTATGAGCGTTGCCTTGTCGGTCCTGCAGGAGGAGACGGGGGCGGGGACAGGCTGGCAGACCGGTCAGGACCGGGATGGATCGTAACCGTCTGAGAATAGGTGTGAGTACATGATACTGGGAAGAATGAAAGAGGACGTACAGACGATCTTCGTCAAGGATCCAGCGGCCAGGAGCACCTGGGAGGTGATATGCTGCTACCCGGGTTTGCACGCCATCTGGCTCCATCGGGTGGCTCAGCTGCTATGGAAGCATGGTCTCCGCTTCCCGGCGCGACTCATCTCACACGTCAACCGGGCGTTGACCGGCGTGGAGATCCATCCCGGGGCAGCCATCGGAAGGCGCGTCTTTATCGACCACGGTATGGGCGTGGTGATCGGTGAGACCGCGCAGATCGGCGACGACGTGCTGCTATACCAGGGCGTGGTCCTGGGGGGCACCAGCTCGGAAAGATCCAAGCGGCATCCCACCATCGGCGACAACGTGGTGATTGGTGCGGGCGCCACCGTCCTGGGTCCCATCACCGTCGGTCGCGACGCCCGGGTGGGCGCGGGGTCGGTGGTGATCAAGTCAGTGCCGGCCGGGACCACGGTCGTCGGTGTGCCGGGTCACATCGCCGGGCTGACCTCTGAGACCTCGTCGGAGAGCGATCTACTGGAGCACGGTCAGCTGCCCGACCCGGTGCTGCGCACCCTGAGCGAGATCCTGGAGCGGCAGAGTCGCTTGGAGGAGAGGCTGGTGGAGATGGAGGATGGGGCCCCCGGGCTCAGGATGAGCCCTTCCGCGGCAGATAACGGGGGCTCCAACGGAAGGGGCCGCAGGGAAGCGATCTACCAGGCCTTGCGCGACGTCATCGACCCTGAAGTGGGTGTCAACGTGGTCGATCTGGGCCTGATCCGGGGGATCGAGGAGAATGGACGGGGATTGGAAGTGCGCATGGTTCTCACCTCGCCAACCCATCCTTCGGCCGGATACCTGCTGGAACAGGTGAGACGGAAGGTGCGCCGGGTTACGGGCGGAGAGCCGGTGGAGGTGGTGTTGCTGGATGAGGCCTGGCATTGGGAGGACCGAGTGCCGCACCTACGCTCCGGAGGCGGAATATGAGGATTGAGGAGACCGGACTTGCCGATGGCCGATGACGGGCGTGTCGTAGTGGCTATGAGTGGGGGAGTGGACAGCTCCGTGGCGGCTGCCATGCTGGTCGAAGCAGGGTACGACGTGACCGGCGTGATGCTCCAGTTGTGGAGCGAGCCTGGCGAGGGGAGCGAGAACCGGTGCTGCACGTCCGCGGCTTCACGGGAGGCTCGCCGCGTGGCTGAGACCCTGGGAGTGCCCTTTCACGTGATCGACTGCTCCCGCGAGTTCAAGGCAGCTGTAGTCGACACCTTCATTGAGGAACACGCCCGCGGGCGGACGCCGAACCCTTGCATCCCCTGCAACCGGCAGATCAAGTTCGGCTACCTCCTGGACACGGCACGTGCTTCAGGGGCGTCCTATCTTGCCACCGGGCACTATGCCCGCGTTCGTGCCACGAATGGAACGTACAGACTGGTGCGCGCAGCGGACGCGCGTAAGGACCAGAGCTACTTCCTGCACGTCCTGGGCCAGGAGCAACTCCGGCACGTCCTCTTCCCCCTGGGCGAGCTCACGAAGACTCAGGCACGGGCTGCGGCCGAGCGAAGGAACCTGCCGGTCGCCCAGCGGGAAGAGAGTCAGGACATCTGCTTCGTCCGGGACCAGGATTACGCCCGCTTCCTGGGGGCCCATGCTCCAGACATCCTGCAGCCAGGGCCCATCTTCGATCGGCAGGGGCGGGAGCTGGGAGAGCATCAAGGGCTGCCCTTCTACACCATCGGGCAGCGGCGGGGCATCGGGATCACCTGGGCTGAGCCGCTGTACGTCCTGGAGAAGGACACATCCCGGAATGCGTTGGTCGTCGGGTCGGCACACCAGCTGGGTTGCGACGGGTTTCGCGTGGTGGATCCGACCTTCGTCCTCGGTCGGCCGCCCTCCCTTCCAGCCGCGGTGGAGGTCAAGATCCGCTCGACGGCGAGGGCTGCAGAAGCCATCCTGTACCGCGAGGACAAAGGGGAGCTGACGATCCGCACGGTCAAGCCGCTGCGCGACGTCACACCGGGGCAGGCCGCCGTGTTCTATCGGGGGGAGGAAGTGCTGGGAGGAGGCACCATCGCATTATCCAGCCGCGGCAAAGGAGAGTGGCGGGGGTGATAGGCCAACAAGAGCGAAGAGGAACAACCCGGCAGGCCGACGCCGGACCGACGGATGACGCCAGATGGCGGGTTCGGTCACGAGCTAGAAGCGCCTGTCCAGAGACAAAGCGCAGTGGTAGAATCCCGAGAGGAGCGCGCCGTGGATATAAGGAGAAACTGGATATCGGTCGCGCTGGCCGGGGGACTGCTGCTGGTGGCAGGCTGCGGCCTGGGGGGCAGGGCATCGCGGACCGGCGAGGGTTACACCGTCATCACGGTAGAGGAGCTGGCCGAGATGCTTGAGGACAAGGACTTCGTCATGATCAACGTCCACATACCCTATAAGGGAGAGATTCCGCAAACGGACCTGTTTGTTCCGTTCAACGAGATAGCCGATCACACAGGTGAGCTGCCGGGCCGTGAGCAGACCATCGTGCTCTACTGCGCTTCCGACCCGATGAGCACAGTGGCGGCAGAGACGCTGGTCTCTCTCGGGTACACCCAGGTGCTGGAGCTGCGTGGTGGTATGCACGCCTGGCGTTCGGCTGGGCACGAACTGGTGGATAGATAGATCTATCCAAATAATATGGCTGGAGGTTTCGAGGAATGACAGAGCAGAAACTGTCGATGCCCGTGCGTGGGATGACTTGCGCTGCGTGCGTGTCCCACGTTGAGAGGGCATTGATGAATGTTGAGGGCGTCGGCGACGTCAACGTGAGCCTGACCACCGAGAAAGCCAACCTGGCATTCCGCACGGACGCCGTGGTGAAGGCGGGCGATCTGGTGCGGGCCGTGGCGGACACAGGCTACGAAATCCCCACGAAGACAGTCACCCTGTCGATCGGCGGGATGACCTGCGCCGTCTGTGTGGCCCACGTTGAGCAGGCGCTGAGTAAGGTGCCGGGCGTCACGGAGGCCGTCGTGAACCTGGCCACCGAGAAAGCCCGGGTCACCTTCATCCCGGGAACCGCGGACGTCCAGGACTTTGAAAAGGCTGTCGCCGAGGCTGGCTACGAGGTTCTGGCATCTCCGGAGCAGAGGGCTCTCACAGAGGCTGAGCAGGAGGATGAGACCGTGCGCAAGATGCGCCAGGCCCGCCGCCGCATGGTGGTCGGCCTGCTCTTCGCATCACCCGCCATGGTGTGGATGCTGGCCGAACTGTTCCTGGGGACCAGATGGCCGAACGAGGTGGTATCGAACCTGGGGAAGATCGTCCTGGCCCTACCAGTCCTATTCTGGGTGGGCCGGCCAACCTTCAAGAGCGGCCTGACAGCCCTGGCCCACGGTTACGCGAACATGGACACGCTGATCAGCCTGGGCACGGGCGCGGCGCTGCTTACGGGGCCGGTGTCGTTCCTGGTGCCGGTGGCCAATTACGCCGGCGTGTCGGCGATGATCATGGCCTTCCATCTGCTCGGTCGTTACGTCGAGGAGAGCGCCAGAGGGCGTGCCTCCCAGGCAATCCGCAAGCTTCTCGAGCTGGGCGCCAAGACGGCCCGCGTGATGCGGGACGGCGAGGAGGTAGAGGTACCCATCGATCAAGTCGGGGTAGGGGATGTGATGGTGGTGCGTCCCGGCGAGAAGATCCCCACCGATGGAGTGGTGCTGGCCGGAGAGAGCGCCGTGGACGAATCGATGGCGACCGGTGAGTCGATGCCGGTCAACAAGGGGGAGGGGGACGAGGTCATCGGCGCTACCGTCAACCAGCATGGGCTGCTCAAGATAGAGGCCACCAAGGTCGGCAAGGACACCTTTCTGGCTCAGGTCATCCAGCTGGTCGAGGAAGCACAGGGGTCGAAGGTGCCCATCCAGGCGCTGGCGGACCGGGTGACGGGCATCTTTGTCCCGGTGGTGATGGCTATCGCCGCGGTGGCACTGGCGCTCCACCTCCTCTTCCCAGGCACGATGGGAGCGCTCGTCGAAGCGGGGGCGTTCCTTCCGTGGGTCAGCCCGGGCCTGGGCGTGCTCACCCTGGCCGTCTTCTCGATGGTGGCGGTCCTGGTGATCGCCTGCCCGTGCGCTCTCGGTCTGGCAACGCCGACGGCACTGATGGTAGGAGGCGGTATGGGGGCCGAACACGGGATCCTAATTCGGTCGGGCGAGGCCATTCAGACGTTCAAGGACATCAAGGTCGTGGTTTTCGACAAGACGGGGACCATCACCAAGGGGAAACCCGAGCTCACCGACATCGTACCGGCGCCGGGGGTAGAGGAACGGCAGGTGCTGTATGCAGCAGCCTCGGTCGAGGCGGGCTCCGAGCATCCGCTGGGTCGGGCCGTCGTGGATCGGGCCAGGGCCGACGGTCTCGCGATCGGAGAGCCCGAGGGGTTCCAGGCGATCCGCGGCAAGGGCGTCCAGGCGCTGGTAGACGGACAACCCGTGCTGGTCGGCTCCCGGCGGCTGATGGAGGAGTACCAGATCGATCCTGCGCCCATGGAGGGTATCCTCCAGGAACTGGAGAACGATGCCAAGACTGCGATGTTGGTAGCCGTGGAGGATGGGCTGGCAGGGGTGATCGCGGTGGCGGACACCTTGAAGGGCGATTCGGTCGCTGCCATCGCAGAGCTCCAGCGTATGGGTCTAGAGACAGCGATGATCACCGGCGATAACCAGCGCACGGCCGAGGCCATCGCCCGGCAAGTGGGCATCGACCACGTCCGGGCCGAAGTGCTGCCCGACGGAAAGGTGGCCGAGGTGCTGGAGTTGCAGGAGCGCTTCGGCCTGGTGGCCTTCGTCGGGGACGGCATCAACGACGCCCCGGCGCTGACCCAGGCTAACGTCGGCATCGCCATCGGCACGGGAACGGACATCGCCATAGAGGCCAGTGATGTGACCCTGGTGCGCGGCGATCTCACTGGCGTCGTCGAGGCAGTCAATCTCAGCCGGGCCACGTTCCGCAAGATCAAACAGAACCTGTTCTGGGCCTTCTTCTACAACGTGGTGATGCTGCCGCTGGCCGTCATCGGCTGGATGCACCCCGTGCTGGCGAATATCGCCATGGCGACCTCGTCGGTGACGGTGGTGACCAACGCCAACATGCTCCGACGCGTGGAGATCCGGCCTGAGTACGCTCGCCAGGCACCGCCGATGGAGTCCAGCGTGACCCGCCAACCAACCCGAAGCACCGCGTGACGTATGAGTTAAGCTAGCATAGGCATATGGATAGTACGAAGGAGGTGAGTGACATGGCACTCGATCCAGTCTGCAAGATGGAAGTCGAGCCGGAGACGGCTGCAGCGCAGGCGGAGTACCAGGGAGAGACCTACTACTTCTGTGCACCGGGCTGCAAGGTGGCCTTCGAGCAGGATCCGGAGAAGTACCTGAAGGCGGGTGACGAGGGCGTCCAGCAGCACGAGGACTGAGGTCGCCGTCCACCAGCAGGCCAAGGCGTTCCCCATCGGGCGCCGTCGGGGGCTCATCGTCGCAACCAGGTCGGAGAGCCGGTGGGGAACGCGTCGCCGGGGGGGGTGTGCTCCAAGAACCAACCAGAGACCCTGAAGGTTATGAGGCCCAGGGTATGCGTCGAGTTTCTTTGACCAGGTAGCCGTCAGAGGGGAGGATAGGAGTCCACTAGACGGGCGAGCAAGAGAGCCTGCAGGTCTCCGAACGTGAAGGTCCTGGTCGAATGCTATCGGCGGGATCACGCCAGGGCACCAATGAGGTGAGGCTGGTCATATGGAGAAGCTTCAGAGTTGCTGTGCGAACCTACAAGATCCGAGTCGTCCGATGGATGAAACGACAGATGGGCCTGGCTCCCTCGATCTGCGAGGCGAGGTGTGCCCATACACGTTCGTAAAGACGATCCTGGCTCTGGAGGAGATCGAGCCGGGTCAGGTGCTGGAGGTGACTGTCGATCACGCACCGGCGGCGGAGAACGTGCCGCGCAGCCTTGCTCACCGTGGGCACGATGTCCTCCAGGTGAAGCAGGGTGGGGGTGAGGATTGGGTGATCCAGGTGCGGAAGGGAACTGATTGATGACCACCAGACCAGAACACGCGCTGGTTCTCGCTCCGCAGCACGTGGGACAGATGATCGACCACGCGCGTGCTGCTCACCCCTACGAAGCCTGCGGCCTCCTCGGCGGCCGGGAGGATCGAGTCACCGAGGTCTATCCGCTGCCCAACACCGAGGCGAACTCCGTCCGCTACCTGGCGGAACCTCAGGCTCAAGTGGACGCAATGTTGGAGATCGAGGAGCGCGGCGATCAGATCGTCGGCATCTACCATTCCCACATCAACGCACCGGCCTATCCGTCTCCGAGGGATGTGGCTATGGCCCACTATCCCGACTCCGTCTACGTGATCGTGTCGCTGACCGAAGGCAAGCCCCCGGCCCTGGGCGGGTACCGCATCAGAGATGGTGAGATCGAAGACGTGGCGTTGGAGATAGAGAGACCCGAACAGGTGCGCGGTTAGAGGAGGATCAGGGGAAGAGATGTTCGGACTGACAGAGGATCAGATCCGGCGCTACAGCCGTCAGATCATCCTGCCTTCTGTGGGCGGGAGGGGGCAACGTAGGTTGCTGCAGGCCAGGGTTCTGATGGTGGGGACCGGCGGGCTAGGTTCACCGGCTGCCCTCTACCTGGCCGCAGCCGGTGTGGGGACGCTTGGGCTGGCCGACTCCGACGACGTCGATCTGTCCAACTTGCATCGTCAAGTGGTGCATCGCACCTCCGACCTGGGCGGGCCCAAGACCGCATCCGCTGCCCGGACCATACGGGCGCTCAACCCAGACGTGACGGTCACTCTCCATCAGGAGCGGATCACGGCGGATAATGCCCTGGAGATCCTCGAGCTTTATGACGTCATCGTCGAGGGAAGCGATAACTTCCCAACCAAGTACCTGATGAACGACGCTTGCGTGCTTCTGAAGAAGCCCCTGGTCTTCGGCGCCGTGTACCAGTTCGAGGGACAGGCCGCCGTCTTCCGCGCCGGGGACGGCCCCTGCTATCGGTGCATCTTCCCCGACCCGCCGCCGCCGGGTGCGGTGCCGAGCTGTCAGGAGGCCGGCGTCCTGGGAGCGGTACCTGGCGTGATCGGCACCATCCAGGCGACCGAGACCCTCAAGCTGCTTCTCGACGTGGGAACCCCGTTGACCCGGCGACTGCTGGTTTTCGACGCCCTTGAGATGTCGTTTCTGGAGTTGGAGATGGAGCAGAATCCCACCTGCCCCGTCTGTGGACAGCATCCCACCATCCTTGCCTTGACCGACGGTGGAGGAGGGGAGCGAGAGGCTACCTGTACCCTCCATGCAGACGCGAGGGGCCCCAACGGAGGCGAGCCGTTGTGAGCACCGCACAGCGTATCGCTCACGAAATCCAAGCGTTCCTGGGCTTGTCCCACAGACCGGTGGGAATCCAGATCGAGGAGGGTCGCCGACGGACGCAGCCGGCCCCTGGCCCGCTGCGCTTCTGCATTCTGGAGCAGGAGGATCTGAACAGCGGATCGCGCACCTTTCGCTTCGGTGAGATCGAGTGCCCGGGAGCGAGCTTGGCCCTGGGGATGGTGGAACCGGTCTACGTGGACGTAGAGCCGCGCATCCACACCGGCGTCAGCGGCGTGCGCGTGGGGCCCGTCGAGGGCGCAGATCAGGTAGTGTTTACCGTCACGGCTCGCCAGGCTATGGCACTGGCGGTGCTGACCCGCGGGATTGAGGCCCACTGTACAGGGGCCCACGCGGTCTGTGGCGAGGTGATCGCACGGGTGTATGAGACCGGGAGACCGCACCTGAGCCTTCTCTGCCAGGGAATGCGGGATCTGTGCGGGTTCCGGGACGAGGAACTAGTAGTCGGCGTGAGCCGGGATGATTTCGCGGCGCTGCCGCGGGCTATGGCGCGGCACCAGTCCCTCGGCCCCCGCCGTGCTGACGCCTCATGAGATACCGCGCCCGGTCGGCTCGCAGTGCTGGTTCCATCCACGGCATCCTCACCACCGCCGAGCAGGCTTGCGCAGGCGAGTCTGACATCTACCCGCGCCTACATGGTGGGCGGTGGGGCGATGCGAGACTGGGGCGGATGACCTCATCGTGAGGCTGGCATGAACCGTCCGTGGAGCAAGAAGCGCTTGACTGTGACCGGGATGGACTGTGCTGAGTGCGCTCTCCACGTCGAGGAGGCCGTCCGCGGCGTGACGGGAGTGCGGGAGGCGCGGGTCTACCTGGCTGCCGAGCGACTGGACGTGGTGTACGATCCGGCGCTGACGGGCACTGATCGGATCGCGCAAGCCGTGGAACGGGCCGGCTACGGCGTATCCGACGGATCCGGGCAGACCCGCGAGAGGTTCGGAACCGAGCTCGCGGAACGGCTGACGGGGTTGTTCATCGCCGTGGTCGTCCTGGTGGTCCTGGTCGAGACAGTCGGCGAGCGATTGGGGCTACTCGACGCCGCCCTGACGCGCATTCCACCCTGGTTGGCCGTCGTCACCATCCTGGTGGGCGGATACCCCATCTTCCGGCGGGTGGTCTTGGCCCTGGCCCATCGCCAGGTGACGGCCCACGCCCTGATGACGCTGGGCATCGTGGGCGGGCTGCTTATCGGCGAGTATACGGCGGCGGTGGTGATCGCCTTCTTCATGCGCGTCTCCGACACGCTGGAGGGCCTAACCACCGAGCGCTCACGCCAGGCGATTCGCACGCTGATGCGGCTGGCTCCGGAGAGGGCTCACCGGCTGCGGGAGGGCCAGGAAGAGGACGTCCCTGTGGAAGCGCTCCGACCGGGCGATTGGGTGGTTGTGCGGCCCGGAGAGCAGGTTCCGGCCGACGGCGAGGTGCAGAGCGGCAGCGCCGCGGTGGATCAGTCGCCGATTACGGGCGAGAGTATGCCGGTTTCCAAGGAACCAGGAAGCGAAGTGTTCGCCGGGACGATCGTCCACGGCGGGGCGCTCACTGTGCGGGTGAGACGAGCCGGGGCGGAGACGACCCTGGGCCGCGTCATCCAACTGGTGGAGGAGGCGGAGGCGAACAAGGCTCCCGTGCAGCGGGTGGCCGATCGCTTCACGGCCTGGTACATCCCCGTGGTCCTGGGCGCGGCCGTCCTGACCTACCTGGTGGGTGGGGAGCTCACCGCGGCCATCGCCGTGCTCCTTGTCTCGTGCGCCTGCGCCATCGCCCTGGCGACGCCAACCGCCGTCATCGCCGCCGTGGGGCAGGCTGCCCGGCGCGGCATCTTGATCAAGGGAGGACGGTATCTGGAGCTGCTGGCCCGGGTCGACACGGTGGTCATGGACAAGACCGGGACGCTGACGTTCGGCCGCCCGGTGGTTAGCGACGTCCTGGCCCTCGACGGCTCCTCGGAGGACGCGGTCATCCGCTGGGCCGCGTCGGTCGAACAACTGTCTGAGCATCCGGTGGCGGCGGCCGTGCGCCGGGCGGCCCGAGATCGCGGACTGGAGCCCGATCAGGTCGACCGGTTTGAGGCCATGGCCGGGCTGGGGGCGCGGGCCTGCTCGGGCAACTCCCGCCTGCTGATCGGCAGCCGGAGACTCCTGGAAGCTGAGGCCATCGCCGTGCCCGCCCACGCCGAGGCCCAGGCAGCCACGTGGCAAGCCGAGGGTAAGACCGCCTTCTTCCTGGCGGTCGATGAGCGCGTCTCGGGACTGCTGGCCGTCGCCGACGAACCCCGGCCCGAGGTCCCGGAGTCGCTGATCGCGCTGCGAGAGCTGGGGATCAGACGCTTCCTCCTGCTGACCGGGGATGGCGAGGTCACTGCGCGGGCGGAGGCCGCCAGGCTCGGGGTCGACTATGAGGCAGAGCTCCTCCCCGAGGACAAGATAGCAGTGGTGAGCGAGCTGCAGCGCCAGGGACACACCGTGCTCATGGTCGGTGACGGCGTCAACGACGCCCCCGCCCTGGCGCAGGCCGACGTGGGAGTGGCGATGGGGGTCGCGGGGACGGACGCAGCCCTGGAGGCAGCGGACGTAGCGCTGATGCACGACGATTGGCGCGGGCTCCCCGAGGCCATCCGCGTCGGGCGGCGCACCTTCGGCGTCATCCAGCAGAATCTCGGCGTGGGTGTGTTGTACAACGTGGTGGGGATGACTCTGGCAGCGCTCGGAATCCTGCCACCGGTAGCGGCGGCTGCCGGGCAGTCGATCCCGGACCTATTGATCATGGCGAGCTCGGCGCGGCTGCTGCGGAGCACGCGATGAGCGGCTTGAGAGACTGGAGAGGAAGAGAACTCATGAATAAGAGATGGCTGTGGGTCGGCTTGGTGGCGAGTCTGGCGGCCCTGCTGATCAGCTGTGGCTCCGTGAGCCGATCCGTTACCAGTCCTGGCGCCGTCCGGCGCATCAGCCCGCGGGAGGCGAGGGCTCTCCTGGAGACGGGGGAAGCGGTGGTGTACGACACGCGAACGACCGCTGCCTACCGGATCGAACACGCTGCCGGGGCTACCTCGTTGCCCGAGGCGGAGCTGGCGGGACGCATCGACGAGCTACCTGACGACGGTCGAGGCCTCATCTTCTACTGCACCTGACCGGCTGAGGAACAAAGCGCCCGGGTGGCGCTCGAGGTCATACAGCGGGGCAGGAATCCGGAGGATGTGTATGCGATGCTGGGCGGGTTAGCGGCTTGGATCGAGGCAGGCCTCCCGACGGCCTCCGGTGCCGACTGAGGAAGGGAACAGGACAGAGGTTCAATGTGCTTCGTACGAGTCTGGGATGCGCAGCCTTCAGAGCTGGCGAGGGCAATCAGATCGACTTCATCACTGACGGCTTATCGAGTCTCTCGGGGAGGGACGCGATGATCCCGACGAGCCGTCACGCAGTCATCCACTACGCTGAGATCGCCCTGAAGGGGCGCAACCGTCCCTTCTTTGAGCGGGCCCTGGCGGACAACGTCGCCCGGCGGCTCGAACCGCTGGGCGTCGAAGAGGTAGAGCGGTTGCCGGGCCGCCTCCTGGCCCGTCTGTCGCGACGCCGAGACGAAGCAGCCTGGACCGCTGCACTAAGCACGGTCTTCGGCATCGCGCACTGCGCCCCGGCGTTCGAGACAGAGCGGGACATGGAGGCCATCCGTGGGGTCGTGCTAGCGCACCTGGGTCCGGAACCGGTGGAGAGCTTCCGCATCCGGGCCTCCCGCGCCGACAAGTCGTTCCCCCTCCTATCTCCGGAGATCGAGCGGGAGCTGGGCACTGCGGTCCAGGAGCGGACCGGCTGGCCGGTCCAGCTTGAGGGCGCAGCGCTGGAGATCAGGGTGGAGGTGGTCTACGACCGGGCACTGGTTACGTTTGGGCGCATACCGGGCCCGGGCGGCCTGCCCGTGGGCGTAAGCGGGAGAGTGGGGCTCCTCCTGTCCGGGGGCATCGACTCCCCGGTGGCCGGCTACCTGGCCCTCAAGCGGGGATGCACGGTCACCCCGATCCACTTCCACAGCCGCCCCTTCGGAAACTGGCGCGGTGCGGAGAAGCGAGCCCGGAAGATCGTGGAAGCCCTGGGCGCGTACGGCATGCCCTCCCACCTCCACGCGGTCCCCATCGGGAGAGAGCAGCGGGAAATCACCGTGCAGGCGCCGGCCGGCTTCCGGGTGCTCCTGTACCGACGGTTGATGGTGCGGGCCGCGGAGCACCTGACGCGCCGCGAAGGCGGAAAAGCGCTGGTGACGGGAGAGTCGCTGGGCCAGGTGGCGTCCCAGACCCTGGAGGGGCTGGCGGCCACAGAGGACGCGGCAGCCGTGCCGATCTTGAGGCCGTTGATCGGCATGGACAAGCAGGAGATCGTGGAGGAAGCTCAGTCCATCGGCACCTTCACCCTCTCGCAGATCCCGGCTGACGACTGCTGCAGCTTCCTGATGCCCCGCAACGTGGTGACCCGCCCTGGCCTCGAAGACGTCCGACAGGCGGAGGCTTCCGTCGATGTGGATGGCTTGGTGGA
>SKLM01000328.1 GCA_007123205.1 Thermoflexales bacterium | reverse complement strand
TTGTTCATCGTGGCTCCCGCTGCCGGGAGAGAGCTGTTCGGGGACGCCCAGATCGGGGAGTATTTCCGTGTTTTCGTCGCCTATGGCGTCATTGGCATGGCGTTGGCGATGCACGCCTGGAGGACGGTGTTGCAGCGGAGACAGGCTCGTGCCGATCAGGCCGAGTTGGAAGCCGCCTAGTTGGGAGAGTCGGCACCAGTTGTCAGCTTCTGCGAGCCTGAGGCAGCAGCATAACCCTGAGCCCGTGTTCAAGGCTCGGGCTGCATCTACCATTGGGGCCAGGTGCCCCACAGTGGCAGGCCGCCACATTCCCATCACCGGCCAACGGAGGTCGCACCCCCAATGACGACGGAGCGACCCAACAAGACGAGTAGCCGCTCAGCCATTCGCGTCGCTGTCGTCCAGGCTGCTCCCCTGCTCTTCGATCGCGACGCCACCCTGACCAAGGCCGAGATCCTAATCCAGGAAGCCGCGTCCCACGGCGCTCAGCTGCTCCTCTTCCCGGAGGCCTTCATCCCATGCTACCCGCGGGGCCTGAGCTTCGGGATGGTCGTCGGCAGCCGCAGTCCCGAGGGTCGGGCTCTCTGGCAGCGCTACTGGGAGCATAGCATCGCCATTCCGAGTGACGCCACCGACCGGCTGGCGGAGGCTGCCGGCGGGGCTAGTGTCTACGTCGCCATCGGGGTCGTGGAGCGGGATACCGCCTTCAGCGGCGGTACGCTGTACTGCACGTTGCTCTACCTGGGGCCGGACGGACGCGTACTGGGCAAGCACCGGAAGCTGAAGCCGACCGGGGCCGAGCGCCTCATATGGGGCGAGGGCGACGGCAGCACCCTCACCGTCCTTGAGACCGAGCTGGGGATGATTGGCGGGCTGATCTGTTGGGAGAATTACATGCCGCTGGCGCGAGCAACTATGTACGCGAAGGGCGTCGACATCTACCTCGCCCCCACCGCCGACGCCCGCGACACCTGGCAGGCGACGCTCCGGCACATCGCCTGTGAGGGCCGTTGCTTCGTCCTCGGATGCAATCAGTTCGTGACGAAAGACATGTATCCGGAGGATCTACCCTTGCGTCACGAGCTTCGGGAAAAGCCCGAGGTTATGTGTCGCGGTGGAAGTGCGGTTGTCTCGCCCCTGGGAGAGATGCTGGCCGGCCCGCTCTACGGGGAGGAGGGCATCCTGTACGCCGACCTGGATCGCGAGGAGCTGATCCGAAGCAAGGTCGATTTCGACGCCGTCGGTCACTATGCCCGACCGGACATCTTCCAACTGTGCGTTGACGAGCGTCCCAGAAGACCGCTTGAGACCGTTTGAGAGAAGGGCTCGGATGGCCTCTTGGAATGGACTGGGGAAGCGATCTGTGTCTCGGACGGCCTCTGAAAGCTCCCTCGGGCTCCACTTGCGCTTTCCTGAAGGCGTGGTATATTACTGGCAGATAACCCTGCTGTGTTCGTGACAGCCGAATGCGTTTTGAGCCAACACCTATCAGATAGGGAGCTGTAGTCTTCCCGGGAGACCGGGGAGCAGGCACCCACTTACGAGCAGCGGCTCAACACACAAACGGCGCACGGCATGGCGGGGTTTCACTCTTCTTGTCCCCAGAATCCTGATCCGCGTACGCCCGGCCTGGCTTGACCTGGGCCACCCTCTGTGCTATCCTCGGCCAATCGGCCTTCATCGTGGGTCCAAACATCCAATGCGAGGTATGCCATGCTCCGTGAACGGGTCTCCGACAACATCCACATCTTCACCAGTGACCTATATGCTCAGGTGACCGCCGGTGCGATCGTCACGCCAGCGGGCGCGATCCTCGTCGATAGCTTGCCCTTTCCTGCCGAGTCGAGGGAGGTGGCGTCCTTCATCCCCAGGATCTCACCGCCCGGGGTGAAGTACGTGATATTGACCCATTACCACGCTGATCACGCCTATGGCGCGTACCTTTTTCCCGAGGCCGACCTCGTCTGCCACCACCTATGCCGCCAGCTCCTCCAGGAGCGGGGTCAGCCGGCCCTCGAAGAGGCCAGGGCCCACGAACCCCTGCTCGAAGAGGTCGAGCTTCGCCTTCCAGATGTGACTTTCGAGGGGGAGGAGATGGCGCTACAGCTGGCAGGACAGCTCGTACGCTTGATCTGGGCCCCCGGGCACACGAAGGACCTGGTGATGGTCTATGTGGAGGACGAGCAGGTACTGTTCGCCTCAGACACGATGATGCCCGTTCCATCCATTGTGGATGGGAATGTCCGGGCATTCCGAGAGTCGCTCGCCAAGATTCGGAACCTGGAGATCAAGAATCTGGTACAGGGGCACGGAGAGGTTGTCCTGGTCGGCGAAGTCGACGGAGTCGTTCGCGCCAGCCTCAACTACCTCGACCGTATCGAGGCGAAGGTAGCGGCTGCCATCGAAAGCGGGGAGGGCAAGAGCGCTCTGCGCGAAGACGACATAGAATCCACCGGCCTATCGCGCCTTCCTATCCACGGACAGGTGCAGCAGATCCACGTTGCCAACCTGCTCGCCCTCTATGACCGGAGGGTTTCCGGATGAGCCAAGGCGTCGGGCAGATACTCTCAGCTGTGGCTTCCCTCTCCGATCAGGAGCGGGAGGAGCTTTTCCAGCGGCTAGCAAGGGAGTGGTCCTCCTTCGCTCCGGTCCAGAAGGAGATGTCCGTCGCCTTCGATGCACAGGAGCTGGAGGGGCAGCCGGACTATATCATTATCTTCGATGGAGGCAGCCACGGGAATCCCGGCCCGGGGTACGGCAGCTACGTTCTGGTGCGCCGCCACGATCGGAAGCAGAGGATGGTCCGTCTCGACTTCGATCGTGATATGACGAACAATGAGGCGGAGTACGAGGCGCTGATTGCCGCCCTGGATGACCTGATCGAGCGCATAGGACGGGCGGAGCGGCCTCCCCAGGATTTCTCGGTGGAGATTCGCGGGGACAGTCAACTGGTCCTCAACCAGGTGGAGGGCACTTGGAAGGCGAGGGACGACCGCATGCGAGCCCTGAGGAATCGGGCTCGGAGGGTCCTCTCTCGTTTCGGCGCGCATCGGCTGGTGCATCAGGACCGCGAGGAGAGTGTACGGATTCTGGGGCATTGAGCGCTCAAGAGTAGTCGAGAACGGGACAAGTCAGCTCGGACGTCGAGGGATTGGCGGCGGTGCACGTCTAGTAGTCTCGCAGCGTAGGCCCGGGCTCCTGGGGCCACCCCCCGATGCCGGCGGGTGGCCTGAACCTCCCTGGACATGGTAGACAGTGATCCGTGAAGGATCAGCATCCGGTCCTCCGAAGGCGACGACTGCGAGCTTCCACCCGCCCGCGCCAAGGAGCGACGGCCGCAGGCGCGGGCGCGGGGTCTTGCCGGTGGCGACGGTGGTGGGGTGATGCGCGTATCCCCCCCTCACCCAACCTCTCCCCCCGAGGGGGGAGAGGGGTAGTAATCCCGGGGGGAGAGGAGTAGTAATCCCAGGGGGAGAGGGTAGCGCTCCCAAGGGAGAGGGGTGATATTCCCGGGCGTGGATAGGGGGAACGTCACCGGACCAGCCCAGAGCACAGGCGACCACAGCCCTATCCTGCTCGCGATCAAGGTGACCGGCCCTTTGATCGGGATACCAGCAAGCCGAGACCTACGGTTATCACCGACTCTTTCCTCGCATTGGCCCGATTCTGCCAACTGCCGCTCACCTCAAAGCCGAGAATGATCGGACCCCGGCTCTGCTGAAAGAACCCCTGAACGCTCAAGCCACCTGGGTACAACACCCCACTTTGCCCCGTCAGATAGGCAGTTCCAGGGACGGCATCGGCTAGTACTACAACCTTACTTCGCACTGGAGTGTGGTCAGAGTCAAGCCACGACGGCCAATCGATGTCCAAAGCAGGCATTTCACGCCCAACAACTGCCCTCCGGGTGGCAGGCACGATACTCAAAACAGCTATCTAAGGTTGTAGTACTAGGATGCCGTGCTGGCGATTGTGCTCCCGACACGCTATTGAAGAATGACCTCGTCGCTCTCACGCGCAGGGTGACCGGCCCTTTGGCCGAGATACGAGCAAGCCGAGGTCGACGTCTCCCATCGGGTCTTCAGTGAGATTGGCGCGATTCTGCCACGGGCCGGTCACCTGGACAAGAAGGATGGCAGAAACCTGCCCCGGAAACCGGATAGCCTTGACAGAATCGTGTTCTGTGGGATAATCTCTAAGGCGTTTGAAAGGCTGTGATGGAGACGAGTAGGCGCGGACAGGCCGCCCTAGCGAGTCCGGACCCGGTGCGAGCCGGACGCGGAACCTGCGCTGAAGATCCCTCCGGAGCCGCTGACTGAACGGCTGATGGGCTGAGGCCCACGCCAACTAAGTCGAGACGGGCTCGTCCCCCGTTATCAGCGACGCGGCGATGGTAGTCGCCGGCGGAGGGGGCCCCGCAGGGGGCAAGATAGGGTGGTACCGCGGGAGTAGACGACTCTCGTCCCTTACGGGGCGAGAGTTTGTTTTATGGGAGGGAGATTCCGATGACTGAACTGCTCTACCACACAGACGCTTACGTGCGCGCCTTCGAAGCAGAGGTGGCCGACGTGGTGGCCGAGGGCGTCGTGCTGAACCGCACCGCCTTCTTCCCCGGGGGTGGCGGCCAGCCTTACGACGTCGGCTGGCTCGAGGTCGACGGAGAGGCCCAGGAGGTGGCCAGGGTCAAGCAACATCAGGGGCGGATCGTGCACCAGTGGTCGGATGCTCTTCCATGCCCGATGTCCGTGTCCGTCGGCACCAGTGTCAAGGGGATCCTGGACTGGGATCGACGGTACTCTCTCATGCGCACACACACCGCCATGCACATCCTCTGCGGAGTCGTCTGGAGGGACTACGGCGCCTCCGTTACCGGCGGTGACATGAAGCCCCTCCAGGGGCGCATGGACTTCGAGTTCGAGCGGATGGAGAGAGACCTGGTCGAGGAGATCGAGGAGAAGATCAACCTCGAGGTTGCGGCCGCCCGACCGATCAGCATCCGCGTTCTGCCCCGCGAGCAGGCTTTCCGGATTCCGGATCTGATCCGCACCAAGATCAACTTGCTTCCGGAGCACGTAAAGCAGGTGCGGGTGGTAGAGATCGAGGGCCTGGATCTCCAGGCTGATGGGGGGACCCACGTCGCTAACACCGAAGAAGTCGGTCCGCTTCGCATCGTCGACTATAAGAGCAAAGGTCGCATCAACAAACGATTGGTCGTCGGCCTGGAGGACTAGCTGACCAGGGTGCCTCGGCCCTTGCTGATTAGCGCCCAAGTATGAGTGTCATCCATCGAGGTCTTCAATGATGGGCAGGAGGAACTATGTTCGGATCAGTCCCCAATCCCGTTGACTTTGTCGCCCAGGAGAAAGAGGTCCTGCAGTTCTGGGAAGACTGCGATGCTTTCGGGCGGCTTCTCGAGTTGCGCCAGGACAGTCCGCGATGGTCGTTCATCGACGGACCCATCACTGCGAACAACCCCATGGGTGTGCATCACGGCTGGGGCCGCACCTACAAGGATCTCTACCACCGTTACTGGTCCATGCGCGGCTACAAGACCCGATACCAGAACGGGTTCGATTGCCAGGGGCTGTGGGTTGAGGTCGAAGTCGAAAAGGCGAAGGGCTTCGAGTCGAAGCGAGACATCGAAGCGTACGGCATCGACCGCTTCGTCCGGGACTGCAAGCGACGGGTGCTACGATACGCCGCCGTCCAGACCGAGCAGTCGATCCGGCTGGGGTACTGGATGGACTGGAACGATCCGGACCACCTTCTCTGGCTGGCAGAACAGATGGACGAGAATCCCGAGGCAAGCATCACCGTCGAGGGGCCAAAGGGCCCGGTGACCGACACCGTCGAGAACATCGTGGCTCGTCTGGGGCTCCCCGAGCTGGGAGGGTCGTACTTCACCTTCTCCAACGAGAACAACTACATGATCTGGACGATGCTGAAGCACTGCTGGGAGGCAGGGTGGTTGTACAAGGGGACCGACGTGATGCCCTGGTGCCCCCGCTGCGCAACGGGCATTAGCCAGCACGAGATTGTCACGGAGGGTTATCGAGAGATCACTCACGAAAGCGTCACCGTCCGCTTCCCCCTGCGGGGGAGGGAGAACGAGAGCCTTCTTGTGTGGACCACGACGCCGTGGACGCTCACCAGCAACGTGGCCGCCGCCGTCGGACCCGATCTCGTCTACGTTAGAGTTCGTCAGGGCGAGGAGACTTTCTACCTGTCCAAGGGAGCCCTCTCCATCCTAAAGGGCGACTACGTCGTGCTGGAGGAGATGGACGGGACACAGCTGGCAGGGTTGACCTATGAGGGCCCCTTCGACGAGCTCCAGGCACAGCTAGCCGTCGGAGCACCCCAAGCCCATCGGGTCATAATCTGGCAGGGGGTCGGCGACGAAGAGGGCACGGGAATCGTCCACATCGCACCGGGATGCGGCGCTGAGGACTTCGAGCTGGCCC
>SKLM01000093.1 GCA_007123205.1 Thermoflexales bacterium | reverse complement strand
GCCGTCATCTTCGATCTCGTGGATGCGCTGGGATCCCGCGACGGCCCGACCGCTGCCAGGACGCTGCACCGCCTCCTCGAGTCTGGCGAGCATCCGTTGGGTCTCCTGGGGATGATCGTACGCCAGTTCCGGCTCCTGATCCAGGTCGAGGAGTTGAAGTCGCACGGGGCCTCCCCGCGGGACATTGCGGATGTGCTCAAGATACATCCCTTCCCGGCCAGAAAGCTCCATGCCCAGGCAACGCACTTCACCGGCCCACAACTCGAGCAGGTGTATCGGCACCTCTCAGACGTCGACCTCGCCATCAAAACAGGACAGATGGAACCAGAAGACGCCCTCGATTTGCTTGTGGCCGGACTGGCTGGCGAGGAGGATTAGGCCCGCTCTCTGGGCCGTTTTCCGACCCGGGCGCGATGTGATATAATCGCCGGCCAGTGAGCGCCGCTAACAGGAGGTCCACATGGTTGATCGGAAGCTGACTGTGCGTGATCGGATCATGGGCGTGCTCTTGCGGGACGCACGCCGGCGCGCCAGGCGGACTAAGGCCGAGTGTGCAGACGCCTTGGGGGTCTCCGCAGACACCATTGAGGCCTATGAGCAAGGGCGTGCGCCGATCTCGTTGCCGGAGTTGGAGGTGCTTGGCTATGTGGTCGGTACGCCGATCCACTGCTTCACGGATCCAGACCCTGAGTTGAGTTCTGGAGATGGGGCCCACCCCGGTCTGCTTGCCGTGTTGGCCCTTCGTCATCGCATAGTGGGAGCTCTCCTCCGTCAGGCTCGACTGGAGGCCGGGGTGACCGAAGAGGGGTTGGCAGGCGTTCTCCACTGTTCGCCCCGACGGCTCTCCGAATACGAGGGCGGCAAGAGACCCATCCCTTTCTCGGAGCTGGAACTGGCGGCGGCTCACCTATCCCTTCCCTTGGAGTGGTTCGTGGACGGCAGGAGGGGCACAGTGAGTACGTGGCACCGACAGAAGGAGATCGACCGCGGATTTCACAGGCTTCCAGACGATGTGCAGGAGTTCGTCTCCGAAGAGATGAACAAGGGCTGTCTTGATGTGGCGATGATGTTGTCCCGACTCCCGGTGAACGAGCTTCGAGCCCTTGCTCAGGGGCTGTTGGAGATCGCGGATCGGCACTGCCCATCGGAGGGAAGATGAGCGATGAGCTGACGTCTGCGCACAGCTTGAAGGACGAGGGACTGCGGCTCTTCCAGGAAGGGCTGTATGTGGAGGCTGCCGATCGGTTCAGGAAAGCTCGGCAGCTGTTTTTCGCTGAGGGTGACCAGCTCGAGGCCATCGAGATGCTGAACAACGTGGGCATCGTCCATCGTATGGAGCGCGAGTGGGATGAGGCAGTCGCAGCTCTGGAAGAAGCACGCGCAGCATTCGCAGAGCTGGGCGATCGTAGTCGGGAAGCTCAGGTCCTGGGCAACCTGGGAGGGCTCTACGCCAGCCAGGGCCAAAGAGAGGCAGCTACAGCAAGTCTACGTGAGGCAGCTTCCGCCTTCGCCGAGTTGAAGGATAACCAGCGACAGGGGGAGACTCTACTCGCGCTTGGCGTCCAGAAGTGGAAGTCCGGCGATCGCCAGGGAGCCCTGGCTACCTACCAGGCCGGTCTGCAGATCCTCGAAAAGCCCTCATTCGGGCAGAAGCTCCTTCGCATTCTGCTCCAGCTTCGGGCTATGGTATTCGGGGGCGTGTAGCCCGCTCTGTGGTCCTGGCGCCCGACCTCCCTCAGCCCCGCAGGGTTGCGTCCAGCTCCCTCGTCAGCTGACTGACGATCGCCTCCCTGACTTGGGCAACTTCTCGGTCGGTCAGCGTCCGGTCCGCAGCCTGGTACGTAAGGCGATGGGCCAGGCTCTTGCGGCCAGCACCCACCTGCGGTCCCCTATACACATCGAACAGCGCGACGGAACGAAGCAGCGGCGCCCCGGCTTCCACGATCAAGTCTCGCACACGAGCAGCAGGGATTTCCTCATCAACGACCACGGCTAAGTCCTCGTAGATCGGCGGATGGGCAGAGACCGGTGCCATCTCCCGCGGGGGGCCACAGTGAGCAAGCAGTCCATCCAGGTCGATCTCCGACACGCATACGGGCTGGTCCGGCAGCTGGAAGGTCTCTCGAACCAGCGGATGGAGCTCGCCCACGGTGCCTATGCTATCACCGTCCACCGTCAGCTGAGCGCATCGACCGGGATGAAAGGCAGCCTGCGCTGCCGGCTCAAACGCCCCCTCCACCGCCAGCCCGTTCAGCAACGTCTCCACCACACCCTTGAGGTCGAAGAAACCCATGAGCGTGGGATCCTGATGCTGAAGCCACGATGGCTCCTCGCGAGGGCCCGTCATCACGATACCGAGCCGACGGGGCTCCTCGGGGAGCGGGCTGCCCTTCACCGGCAGATATATTCGGCCAATCTCGAAGAGTGCCACCCGGTCGACGAACCGCAGGTTCTGTCGGACGGTCTCCAGCAGCGACGGCAGGAGCGTCTGCCGCAGCGTGTCTTGAGCCGATGACAGCGGGTTGCGGAGTCGCAGGTAAGCATCGGCATCAGGTCTCGGCGTTCCGGGATGGAGCCTTCCCTCGTCCTGAATGCTTCCCAGGGAGTAGGTAATCACCTCATCCAGGCGACAGCCCACCAGAAGGTCCCGCACTCTTTCGGCCCCCTCGAGTCGTGGATTCTCCCGTTGAGGCGGCAGCTCATCGCGCATCCGTGTGGTGGGGAAGCGGTCATAGCCCCAGATGCGCCCCACCTCCTCCACCAGGTCAGCCGGCCGGGTGACGTCCCGCCGGTGGGACGGCACCGTGACCGCAAGTGTGTCCGGATCACCATCCGACTCCGCTACCTCGAACTCCAGCGAGGTGAGGATGCGCACAATATCGTCGGTCGGAACCTCCACCCCAAGGATGCGGGCTATGTGGGCCGGTTGGATCCTCACCACTCGCCGTGGCTCGCGTCCCGGAAAGAGATCGTCCATAACATGTGCCACTTCGCCGTCCGCCAGATCTCGCATAAGATACGCCGCCCGCGCTGCTGCTTTCACCGTGAGCTCGGGATCGACCTGGCGCCCGAAGCGCTGAGCTGATTCAGTCGCCAGGCCCAGCTCTCGCGAGGTCCGCCGCACGTTCAGATAGTCGAAGTTCGCTGCCTCCAGGAGCACGTCCGTGGTCTCCTGAGAGACCTCGCTCTCCTCACCGCCCATCACGCCCGCAACAGCCACCGGGCCGCCCCCGTCGGTGATGAGCAGCATCCTGTCGTCGAAGACACGCATCTGCCCGTCCAGCGTCCTCATCTGCTCGCCCGGCTCCGCACGGCGTACAATGATCGCCGGCCGTTCGTCACCCGGTCGTGAGCGCAGGAGATCGTAGTCGAACGCGTGTAACGGCTGACCCAACTCCAGCATCACGTAGTTGGTCACGTCCACAATGTTGTTGATAGGCCGAACGCCCGCCCGGCGCAGCCGCAGCTGCATCCAGAACGGCGATGGTCTCACCTCCACATCGTTGATGAGAGCCGCCGAGTACCGTGGGCAGAGGGAGGGATCAAGGATCTCCAGGTTCAAGTAGTCTGGTTCGGAAGACAACTCCGTCCCGTGACGCTCCAACTCCTCCAGGACGTCCCGCCTCAGCGGGACGTCCACCAGCGCGGCGGCCTCCCGGGCAACTCCGATCACCGAGTTGAGATGGGCGAATGGGCCCTTGATGTCGAACTCAAGGATCGCGTCACCCATGTACTCGACCAGAGGCATGCCCACGAGCGCATCCTCGGGAAGATAGATGATGTCGACTTGCTCCTCCGAGATCCCCAGCTCCTTCTCCGACGCCACCATGGCTCGCGAAGGAACGCCGCGGATTTTCACCTTCCCTAAAGTCAACACCTCTCTGCCTGACCCGTGACCATCGTAGAGGCGGGCCCCCTCCATCGCAAACGCCACCTTCAGATGGAGCTCATCCTCGCCCGCCCGTTTCAACAAGCTGGGAGCCCCCGTGACCACCACCTCTGTATCAGGTTCGCCGTAGTCCACCTCTACCAGAACCAGACGGTCCGCGTTGGGATGGGGACGCACAGAACGAACCTCGCCGACGACGATCTTCTCGGGGTCCCAGGGTAGCTCGGCCTGCGGCAGGCCGACATACTCGATGGACTCAACTTCCAGGCCGGCCAGTGTCATCCGTTCGGCGAGATCCTCGACCGGAACGTCGATATCTATGTAGTCTTCAAGCCAGCTCATCGGTACTTTCATCCCACTTCTCCTCCCCTCCTTAGAGATTCCTCACGTCTGCGGGGACGCATCGGCAGCGGTCTTCAACGGCAACGCGGCATGCGATGACAAGCGCCTGAAGCCTGTCGGCCAACTCCTTGGTGGTGGCGTTGCACGTTGCAGGTTGAAAGTTGAACGTTGAAAGGTCTAAGCGTGCGAAGCTAAGCCAAGGTTCGCCCATCCGATCCCCTGCTCCCCTGCCCCCGGGCACCCCACTCAGCCCAGACCGTGCCCGCGGGAACAGGCTGACACCCCTGCATCAGAACTGCCGCAGGAAGCGCAGATCGTTGCCGTAGAACAGCCGGATGTCGTCGATCCCGTGCTTCAACATCGCCGGCCGCTCGACGCCCGTCCCGAAGGCAAAACCGCTCCACTCGGTGGGATCGTACCCCCCGTTCTCGAGCACCACCGGGTGTACCATGCCGGCACCAGCTATCTCCAACCAGCCGCTGTTCTTACACACCCGACAGCCCAGCCCTTCGCACAGGATGCACTCGATATCCGCCTCGATGGATGGCTCCGTGAACGGGAAGTAGGAACCACGCATGCGGAGACGGCCGACGCCACCGTAGAATCGCCGCGCGAACTCCGTCAGCGTCCCAATCAGATCCGTCATCCTGATGTCATGCCCGACGGCCAGGCCTTCCACCTGGTAGAACTGATGCTCGGATCGCGCACTCACCTGTTCGTACCGATAGCACTTGCCGGGGAGGATCACGCGGATAGGCTCTGGACAGTACTCGCGCATGGCACGAATCTGTCCCGGCGAGGTATGGGTGCGCATCACCACCCCCTCCTCGACCCAGAAGGTATCCCACATATCCCGCGCCGGATGATCAGGAGGCATGTTGAGCAGGCCGAAGTTCAACTCGTCCGTCTCAACCTCCGGCGCCTCGTAGACCTGGAAGCCCATGTCGGCAAAGATCGCGTAGATCTGGCGCAGCGTCTGGGTGGTGATGTGGAGATGCCCCGGCCCGATGGGACGTCCGGGCAACGTCACGTCGACGCTGCCCCCCCGCAGCTCGCGCTCCGTGTCCTGGCGCTCCAGCTCGTCAGCCCGTCTCTGGAAGGCCTCCTCCAGCCCTCTCTTGGCCTCATTCGCCGCGCGACCGAACGCGGGGCGCTCGTCCTTCGGCAGGTCACCGACGGACCGCAGCATCTCAGTCAATGCTCCGTTCTTACCCAGATACCGTCGGCGCCAGATCTCAAGATTCTCGCCGCTCTGTACAACCCGCAGGGAGGAGCGGGCTTCCTCCTCGACCTGCCGCAGTTCGTCCAACATAGGGTTGACTCCTTCCCGCCACAACACACCGACTACTGCAACAAAAAAAGCCCTCGCCCCATAGGGACGAGAGCCCGATACTCCCGCGGTACCACCCCGCTTGACTCCTCCGGAGTCCACTCAAATCCCGACGGCGCCTTTCAGCGCCATCGGCTGCCCGATAACGCCGGGCTTGCGGACCGAGCTACTCTGTCCAGTGCCCAGCACTGGTGTTCACCCGTCGGCTCAGGAGCGAACTTCGGAGGAGCTTCGCCAGGCGGGGCTCTCAGTCCACGGCCCCGCTTCCCTGGTGGTTTCCCTCTCCCTACTCTTCTCCGTCACAGCCTGTTCATCGATCTTCCGTTGCTGGACCGCATTATCCCTTGGAACCCCACGCTTGTCAAGCTGCGGCTACCCTCGGATCGGCTGGGCCACCCCCCTTTGCCTCACGGCCTCGAAGAGGATCACCGCTGCCGCCACGGCAGCGTTCAGTGACTCGACCACAGGATCTATGGGTATCGAGACGCATCCGTCGGCCAGGGCCTGGGCCTTCTCCTCAGCTCCGTGCGCCTCACCCCCGATGATCAGCGCCGCCGGCTGGGTCCAATCCACCTCCGTGTAACACCGGCTCCCGCTGGCCGCGGCCAGCCACACATCGCATCCAGCGACGGACGCGGCAATGGTCTCCCACTCGGCATCGACCATAGGCAGAGACAGGTGGGCTCCCATAGCGGATCGCACGACCTTCGGATTGCTAAAATCGACCGTCCCCGGCGCCAGCAACACCTGCTCGACTCCAGCCGCAAGGGCAGTGCGCAGAAGAGTCCCCAGATTGCCCGGATCCCGCAGGCGATCGACGATCAAGCCCAGAGTGAGACGATCCGGACCCACGAGCTCCGGGAAGGGTAACACCGCCATGATGCCCTGGGGCGTAACCGTGTCCGAGCATTGGGCCATCACCGCGTCGCTCACCAGGTAGCAGG
>SKLM01000004.1 GCA_007123205.1 Thermoflexales bacterium | reverse complement strand
TGATGGTGGCCTGGATGAACCAGGAGGCGCTCCGCCTGACCGGCGAGACCGGTGAGGTCCACTTCTGGAGCCGGAGCCGCCAGGAGCTGTGGCGCAAGGGGGCCACCTCGGGCAACGTCCTCCATCTGCGCGAGATGTGGGTCGACTGTGACGGCGACACTCTGCTGGTGCTAGTCGATCCGCAGGGGCCCGCCTGCCACACCGGGGAGCGCAGGTGCTTCTTCCGCTCCCTGGTGGCGCCCGGGGCGGGGAGCCCGTCCCCGCCTGCCGGGGATATCCTGGAGGAGCTGTTCGCCGTCATCGTGGATCGGCGAGCGAATCCGCCCCCGGGGTCCTACACGGCCCACCTCTTCGCTGCCGGCGAGGACGAGATCCTGAAGAAGATCGGGGAGGAGGCCACGGAGGTGGTGCTGGCTGCCAAGGGACAGGGCGATGAGCGGCTCGTGTCGGAGCTGGGCGACTTGATCTACCATCTGCTGGTTCTGCTGGGGGCCCGGGGCTTGGAGCTGGCCGACGTGGAGCGGGAGCTGGCGGCACGCCGCCGTTAAGACTGCAAACACTCATCTGTGATGGGAGCTTCCCTCACAGCCGAATACGCCCACGGGTGAGTTGTCCCTGGCTGGCGTGGGCGAGATGCTTCGTCTCTGCTGGTAGAAGGTGAGTACCGTAGAGACCCGATAAGGCTCTCAATGGACAGCCTAATACCCTGGAGGGCCATCCGGGCAGAGAGATTCGATGGAGACGTTGGTGTTGCGAAACCTTTGGGGTCGATGCGTGTTCTTCCAGTGGGCGTCGAGCGTGTTCCGGAAGGTGGGTCGTCCGGCGGGTTGTTAAGATTCGGGGCGGCCACGATACTACCCGTCCCGGCGTCCTCGCATCCTTGCGTCCTTGCGTTTAACCTGACCCCGCAGAGCCAGAGCGCTGCAAAGTGGGAAGGCCAGTGCTTCCCATCCGCCGTCGGAGACCGGCGCGGGTGGCGGGAAGATCCCGTGGGGCCCAGGTGGGCAGTGCCGCACAGACACAGGTTGAGCGTCCACGCCCGGACAAGGGCCGATCTAAGGGGTATCAGAATGGCGACGAGAGGTAGCAAGTAGATGAAGGCGAAGGCGACGCCGTCGGCGCTGCGGGTGCTGCTCCCGGTGGGCATCGGCACCTGCCTGTCTTTGATGGGGGATGCGTCCCTATACGCGGTTCTGCCCACTCAGACCCATGCGGCCGGGGTCACGGTAGGGGTGGTGGGCATCCTCCTGTCGGCCAACCGGTTCATCCGGGTGGTCCTCAACGGACCGACCGGCGTGCTGTACAAACGCTTCAGCCGCCGCCGGCTCTTCGTTCTGTCCCTCTTCATCGGGGCGCTGTCGACGGCCATCTACGCGCTGACCACGGGTTTCTGGCCCCTCTTGGTCGGTCGGCTGCTCTGGGGCCTGTCCTGGTCGGGGATCTGGATCGGCGGCAATACCATCGTGGCGGAGGTGAGCCACGAGGGCGTGCGGGGCCGGTGGATGGGGTTCTATCAGGGGTTCTTCTTCCTCGGCGCTGCCGGGGGCGCTGCCGCTGGCGGCCTCCTGACCGACGGGATCGGTTACCACGGGGCCATGGGCGTTGCCGCGAGCCTGACCCTGGCGGGGGCGCTGCTGGCGCTGATCGGTCTGCCGGAGGTAGAGCGATTGGATTACGGCGAACCAAGCCCCGTGGGCTGCCGGGCGCCGGGCAACCCCAGGCGACAGGTGCTCAGCCTGGCGCCGGCGGCAGCGGCCGCCTTCGCCCTGTACGGCGTCAATCGGCTGGTGGTGGCCGGGATCCTCAACTCCACCCTCGGCCTGCTCCTCGAGGGCCGGTTGGGTGCCCAGATCGAGATCGGCGGGCAGGTGGTCGGCGTGGCCACGTTGACGGGGGCCGCCCTGGGCCTGTCGACCCTCATCGCCATGGTCTCGGCTCCGGTGATGGGCACGCTGTCGGATCGGGCGGCCACCCGTTGGAGCGTCGTGGCCGGGGGCCTGCTGCCCGGGATAGCCGGGTTTGGGCTTCTGGCCGGGGGCGGGCCATTGGCCATCCTGGTCGGCGTGCCGCTGACGGCCCTGGCCAGCGGCAGCAACCAGTGTCTGTCGACGACGCTCACCGGCGACTTGACCGCAGCGGGTGAGCGGAGCAAGCGTCTCGGGATGCTGTTCACCGTGGGCGATCTGGCCAGCGCGGTCGGGCCGCCCCTGGCTTATGCGCTGATTCCGGTGGTGGGCCTCGGTGGCGGCTATGCCCTTGGTGCGGCGGCCTTCGCGTCGATGGCGGTGGCGGCGCTGTGGCTTGCTTTGCGCGGTTGAGTTCAACGCAAGGACGCAAGGGGGCAGGGGTGCTAGGGAGCAGGGGTGCAGAGGTGCTAGGGAGCGGAGGGGCGGAGGGGCGGAGGAGCGGAGGGGCGGAGGGGCAGGGGTGCAAGTGTGCACGGGACACGGAAGGTCGGCAATAAGGTGGCATCTGCCCTGGTGCGAGGCACCTGCACGGTGCCTTGCACCTGAAGGCGAAGCCGTCAGCAGCCCCCCCGGTGCGAGGCACCTCCACGGTGCCTTGCGCCTGAACGCGAAGCCGTCAGCCCCCCGCCCGGTGCGCGGCACATCAACTCAGACCGCCGTCCTTTCGCCGCTGACGCGAGGCTTACTACGCCCAAAACACGGACCTAAACCCCGACCACTCCGAGTCCTTCGTCTCCCGTCCTCCTTCTTTGCTCTTAGCCTAACCCGCCAACCTTCAACTTCCAACCTGCAACCTGCAACCTCTATCCTGCAACGTGCAAACTTCAATCCTCAGCCATGCCCCGCACCGGTCGAAGAGTTCAACCGTCAACGCCCCGTCCGCCACCGGCGGTGAGACCCTCTTCGCAGGGGCGCCCCTTGTCGCGGCCGCCTGCGTTGACTGGCCAGCTTGACAGTATCACCTACAGCGCTTACACTTAATGGCAGTGCTATTGCACAACACAGTCTGTGGGTAGATGCCGCCGCGTTACTCAAAGACAAGCTCAACCCGTCGACTGTGCCGTGACCAGGCCGAGTCTGGTCAGAGGAGGAAAGCCATGGGTGATCAGAAACGAGAGATCAAGCTTCATTTTCCAGAGGCGCTGCAAGGGGGAGTCTACTCAAACAGAATGCTCGTGACTCACACCAAAGAGGAATTCATCGTGGACTTCATGATGGTTGCCCCTTCTTCCGGCGCTGTCACTGCACGAGTCATTATGAGCCCTGGTCACGTGAAAAGAATCATCAGAGCACTCCAGGAAGATGTAAGCAAGTACGAATCCAAATTCGGAGAAATAACAGAAGCAGAAGTGCCTCTTGAGTTTCGCGAATTGAACGGACTGACCACAGATCTAGACCGCTATACTTGAAGAACGAGCGCAGCAGATCTGGCCGAATGCGCGTGTTTTCGATTGAGGCGACGATGGATTGACGATGATCTGCGTCTTCTCGAGGGAAGGAGACTTTCTAGGTGGACACAATTACGACGGAGGAATTGAAAACCTTTCTGACCAGACCTCCTGGCTGGCATGTCTCGCTGTTCATGCCTACTCATCGGGCAGGTCGAAACACTGAACAGGATCCGATTCGCTTCAGGAATCTGCTTCGCGAGGCGGAGGAGCGCTTGCTGTCCAAGGGTTTGCGCTCCCCGGACGTGCGGGAAATGCTGAAGCCAGCCCGGGATCTAGGGCAGGAGCCGAGGTTCTGGCCGAACCAGAGCCACGGGTTGGCGGTATTTCTGACCGCAGAAGAGTTTCACTACTATCGCCTTCCTCTCCCGTTTGAAGAGCTGGTGGTCATCTCTCAGGTCTTTCATCTCAAACCACTCCTTCCGTTCTTCGCCAGCGACGGCCACTTCTACATCCTGACTCTTAGCCAGAACCGAGTCAGGTTGCTGGAGGGCACGCGGCACACAGTGGATGAGATCGACCTGGAGAGCATGCCCGAAAGCATGGCCGAGGCGCTTCAATATGACCGTTTCGAAAGACAGTTACAGTCTCATAGCGACGCATCATCGGGAACGGGAGGTCGGTCGACTAGGTTTCACGGTCAAGGGATCGGTGACAGACCCAAAGGCAGGATTCTGCGTTGGTTCCGTGTGATCGACCGTGAGTTACCGAACCTGCTTACGGGCAGACGATCACCCCTCGTGCTGGCAGGGGTCGAGTACCTGTTCCCGATATACAAAGAAGCAAACACGTATCCTCATCTTCTATCGGACGGAATTGCAGGCAGCCCGGATGAGCTAACGCCCGACGAACTACATACCCGGGCTTGGCCGCTCGTGCAGCCCAAGTTCATGGAAGCACGAGAAGAAGCGGCGGATCGATACAGTCGATTGGTCGATACGGGACAGAGCACTGCGGATGTGAGGGATGCCGTCTTGGCCGCGCATGGCGGGCGGATAGATGACTTGTTCGTCGCTCTTGGCATTCAAGTGTGGGGCAAGTTTGACCCGAGCACCGATACGATTCACATACACGAGGACCCTGAACCCGGTGACGAGGATCTCCTCGACCTGGCTGCTATCCAGACCATTCTGAAAGGGGGAACTGTCTACGCGGTTGAGCCAGGACAGGTACCGGATAATGCCCCCCTGGCAGCGGTGTTCCGCTATTGACGTCAAGGGGCGAAATGGTCGCAGAGAAAGACACCTCGCTTCCATCCACACAACGATTTCTTTCTTCCTTGTTTGGAGGGGCTTCAACTCCTATTTTGCCTGAAGACCAGGGCAGGCTAGCAACCGCACGCAGTTGAATGGTAGGCGCCTTGTTATAGTCTACGAGTGCTCGTGCACCCCCCAGGCGAGAGAAACGGCATTGAGACGTTTAGGTGCCGGGCGGCGGCTGCTTGATCGGAGCCGACTTTCTGGAAGATGTTTTACCGCTGGAGCATCGTCCTGCGGACGTAGATGACTTCTTCGGATCCGCTAACGCCCGCCTGTCGCTGATTGTCGGCGCCCAAGACGAAGGTGCCTTCCCGCTCTCACCCACGCTCGAGGTGGTGATACACACTGCACATCCGCTTCGGGCGGGTCTCTTTTCGGTCATCTCGCTCGGGGGGAAACCAATGACATGGTTCGAAGTGCTCACCGGCTTTCGTGAAACATCCCCAGGCCAGGTCCGCCGCAGCATCGCCATCGATGGTGACACGTGGACGTCTCTGGTAAACGGGAGGACATTCACCTGCGGGCGACTGGAAACTCCGTCGTTGGGAGAACTGCGGCACCGTGTCGCCCGCAGTCCCGGTGCAACCGGTAGGCTCTCAGTGACCGAACGTGTTGCAGACGTCTCGGACTTGCATGCCGATTAGACAAATGCGGGTTGTCTGTTCCAGGTGGCCTCTCAGTTCAACCTGCTGGAGATGGTGAGTCCCCGGGTGACCCCTGAGCAAGGTGTCGGGATCTACGAGAACGACCCCACGCAGGGACCAGCGTGCGCCATAGCGGCCGGCGTGGGGACGATCTATCGGAACTACTTCGTAGCGCGGACGGGCGCCCCGGGTAATCAGGAGACAGGCAGATCGACTGTCTCTCGGATGTCGGAACGGCCCTGGGCAATTCCGGCGACAGGCTCTGGCAGATGAGAAACGGCTATGCGCTGGCCTCGCGCGAGGGCCTGATCGGGATCACGGAGCGGCTCCAGGCCTCCACCGAGCATGTTGTCGATCAACTGCGGCAGCGACTGCGGATAGGCGTGCAGTGGAACACGCAGGTCACCGTCAATGATTCGGCCCACACTGTCAGACAGACCTACTGTTCCGCCCTGCCCGTGGCCTACTCCAACCATCTGGCCGATCTCTGGAAGGATTTCGCGCGGCTGGTGCTCGAGGCGTCGTACGAGGCCACCATCTGTGCGGGGATCGTGAACGCGCTGCGCACTGGCAGAAAGGGCGTCTTTCTCACGCTGCTCGGCGGCGGGGCGTCTGGCAACAGAACCAAGTGGATCACGGCCAGCATCAAACGTGCACTGAAGCTCTACCGGGATAGTGGCGTCGAGATAGCCATCGTAAGCTACGGCGACTCGAAACCCCATGTCCGGCGGCTGGTCGAGGGGTTCTCGTGACAGGCCGTGCACAGGCTGGAGACGCAGCGTAGCAGGCCGGTGTCCATCTGCGGCCGTCAGGGGGCAGGGGGGCTGGGGCGCACGTAGGGACCTGAACGAGAAACCCTCGCCTTCCGCTTGGTGCGAGGCACCTGTATGGTGCCTTGCACCTGAACGCGAGGCCGTCAGCACCCCGCCCGGTGCGAGGCACCTCCATAGTGGGTTGCACCTGAACGCGAGGTCGTCAGTAGCCCGCCCGGTGCGAGGCATCTTCGCGGTGGGTTGCACCTGAACGCGAGGTCGTCAGCACCCCGCCCGGTGCGAGGCATCTTCGCGGTGGGTTGCACCTGAAGGCGAAGCCGTCAGCAGCCCGCCCGGTGCGAGGCACCTGCGCGGTGCCTTGCACCTGAACACGCAGTCGTCAGCACCTCGCCCGGTGCGAGGCACCTGCGCGGTGCCTTGCACCTGAACGCG
>SKLM01000133.1 GCA_007123205.1 Thermoflexales bacterium | reverse complement strand
GTCGATCTCGAGCCCCGCTTCTACCGGGAGCCCGACTCTCTGGTCGCTGGGCAGGTCGCCTCTCTGGAGATGGAGATCGGCAACCTGGGGCGCAGCGCCGTCAACGTGGTCTTGATCACGGCGAATAGCGCCGCGCTCGACGTTCGGCTGACGGGACAACCCTTCGCGGGATCGCTGGATGCCAACGGAGTCGCTCCCTTCGACCTGGAGCTTACGCCCCGGGCCCCGGGGCCAGCGGAGTTGGACATCTCCGTCCACTATCGTGACGATTTCAATCAGACGCAGGTGCGCACGTGGACCTTCAGTCTGGAGGTGCAGGCTGCGCCCACACCGCCCGCCGTGCCGGGCGAGGGCGGCGTGTCGACGCCGGTGCCCGCTGAGCCGGAGCCAATCTGGGGCCTGCTGCTGCGGACCCTCCGTGGGCTGTTGGGCTTGGGCAGCTGATGGCAGGGGCGGCGGAAGGCCCGTTGGCGTGCCGCTCGTGACGGTGGTCTAATCGCATGAACCCTCGTGATCTCCTTGCGCTCATCTTGAGCAATCTCGCCCGGATGAAGGGCCGGGTCCTGATGCCGGCGCTCGGCGTGGTGGTGGGCACTGGGGCCGTAGTGGTGCTCATCTCCCTGGGTGCGGGACTGCAGCGTCAGGCGCTGGACAGCCTGGGCAGCGGCGCCCAGGAGGTCCGCATCACCGGGGGGATCGACATGACGGTCGGCCTGGCCCCGGTCCAGTCGTCGTCGGCTGTGGGCGCGCAGCCCCGCATTGTCGACGCCGCCCTCCTCGCCCGTGTCCGGGCCCTGCCCGGCGTGGCGCGGGTCGTCGTATCCGAACCGGTGGCTGGGCCTCTCGATGTGGTGACGGGCCGCATGTGCGTGCCGTCCATGCGGGTGGTGGGACTGGAACCCGAGGACCTTCCCATCCTGGGCTTCGAGGCGGCGTCCGGCGAGCTCAGCCTGGGGCGTGGGCAGGCCCTCATCGGCTCGCGGGTTTCGGAGACCCTGGCCCGCTCCGTCCCGCAGCGCCCATCGGATTCGAGTGACGGCGATCTCGTGGGCCAGGTCCTCACGCTCTATCTCAGCCGCCGCGGTGAGGATGGGACCTCAACAGAGAAGGCCGTGCGGCTCGAGGTGGCCGGGCAACTCGCGCCCCGGGGCAGCAGCTACGATTTCGCCATCTACGTTCCGCGCCGGGAAGCCCTCGCCCTCAACGCCTGGTTCTTCGGTCAGCGCCGCGATCCCGACCGTCAGGGCCATCCCGAGGTATTGGTGCGGGCGGAGGATGTCCGCCACGTCGCTGCCATCGAGGCCCAGTTGGTCGCCATGGGCCTCAACGTCTTCTCCGCACGGGAACAGGCCGAGAGCCTGGGGGAGTACTTCAACGAGTTGCAGGCACTCCTGGGTGGCATCGCTGCCATATCTCTCCTCGTCTCGGCCTTCAGCATCGCCAACACCATGCTTATGGCGATCGTGGAGCGCACCCGCGAGATCGGCCTCATGAAGGCTGTCGGTGCTTCGAACGGCGACGTCATGTGGCTGTTCCTCGGCGAGGCGGGGACCATCGGGTTGCTCGGAGGCGTCGGCGGCGTTCTCGCCGGGCTGGGCATCAATGCCCTCGTCAATCTTGTCGGCGGTAACGCCACCCTGCTGGAGCAGATGTTTGGATCTGGCACTGTCCTGCGCGCCTCCACCCCCGTTTGGCTGCCGTTCTTCACCGTCGGGTTCGCCATCGTCGTCGGCATCGCGTCCGGTGCATACCCGGCTCGGCGCGCTGCTCGCATGAGTCCTATCGCGGCACTCAAGGTGGGATGATGGGCCAGACTGGGCGTTGGACCACGGCTGGGCTCGGTAGTCTGGGGTTATCGGACCTCCGGCCCGCTACGGGGCCATCGGAGCCACGATGAACGCCCGTGATCTCCTCCCCCTGGTCCTTGGCAACCTGCAGCGTATGAAGGGGCGGGTGGTGATGACGGCCCTCGGCGTTGTCATCGGGACGGCGGCGCTTGTCGTCCTGGTCTCCTTAGGGGCGGGCTTGGAGCGCCTGTCCGCTGGGCTGACGTCAGGCGCCGCGTTGACCGAGATCTCTTTCAACCCGCCGGTCCATTTCAAGGTGGTTTCGGGAGCCGAGCTGGACGGGATGGCCTCCCAGGACATCCCCAGTCGCTGCGGCAGTGTGCTCGACCAGATGCCCGCGGTCGACGGGGCGATGCGCGAGCAGTTCGCTCAACTGCCCGGTGTGGAGTGGGTCGCCGTTTACGAGAACCTGATGGGCACCGCCGACATCAAGTATGGGGCGCTGCGCGGTTCGGGCTTCATCCGCGGCATGGAACCCTCTCTTCTGCCCCAGTTGGGTCTGGAGCCGGCCGCCGGTACCCTGGAGCTGGGCCGGGGCGAGGCCGTCGTCGGTGCCGGCTTTGCTGCTGAGCTCTACGATCCCGCGCTGCGAGGGGCTTCCCCATCGGGCCCTCAAGCTCGCCCCACACCGACCCCTGCGCCACCTCCTGACCTGCTGGGTCAAACCCTCATCGTCCAGTTCACCACCCTCGACGCCGAGCGAAACCAGATTCAGCTCAGGCTGCGTGTGAGGGTGGTGGGTATCCTGGCCCCCAGGGGCTATCTCTATGACCCGGGGCTCATCATGTTGGAGCGCGACGTGTTGGAGGTCAACAACTGGATGCACGCGGCCCGCGCGGGGCAGCGCCGTGATCCTGCACGCCAGGGCTACAGCGGTGTCGTCGTCAGGGCTGTGGATCTGCGCAGCACGGCGATGGTGGAGGAAGGGCTGACCGAGTTGGGCTTCCCCGTCTACACCGAGCGACGCCAGTTGGAGGAATGGAGCGCCTTCTTCACCGGACTCCAGGTCTTCCTGGGTATCATCGGCGCCATCTCGCTGGTGGTAGCGGCTTTCGGCATCTCTAACACGATGCTCATGGCGGTCACCGAACGGACCCGTGAGATCGGGTTGATGAAAGCCGTTGGCGCCTCGAATCGGGACGTCGTGGCCATCTTCCTGGCCGAGTCCGGCGGCATCGGCGTGCTCGGTGGGGTGGGCGGCGTGGCGGTCGGCCTGCTGATGAGCGGGCTGCTGAGACTGGGCGGGCCCGTGCGCCTGGTCGGTCTCCCTTCGGCCAGCACCTACACTCCACTGTGGCTACCGTTCTTCACCGTTGGGTTCGCAGTAGTCATAGGCCTCATCGCTGGAGCCGTTCCGGCCTCCCGCGCGGCGCGCCTGGTGCCTATCGTCGCTCTGAAGTACGAGTGAGAGCGCATCCTGACGACGCTCCTTGCCCCCGCTGCGATTCTCTCTCTCAATGGGCGGCGCCACCTGGCCCGTTGACTTCGGCCGTGAGAGGTTCTCGTCCCCACCCGGCATCGCCGTCGCCCCATCATCAAGCTGGCCGCTACACGACAAGCACCCTCCACAGCCCGCTGGTTGGGTCCGGGTGTCGATGGTACAATAGACCGCGGAAGGACGGAGTGCCCGTCCAAACAGAATCGTCGTATGCCGATATAGGGAGCGAATCACATGGGAACAGTTGCCCTGCCGCCCCGCGATGAGGTGCCGGTGGAGGAGACCTGGGATCTGGCGAGCATCTTTGACTCGCTGGAGGAGTGGGAGGTTGCCTATCGGGAGGCCCGGGAGCGCCTGGCCGAGATCGAAGTCTTTGCGGGCCGGTTGGCTGAGAGCGCGCAGACACTGGCCCAGTGCCTGGACGTGTGGCAGGAGGTGATGCGCCTGGTGGAGCAGGTGGCTGTCTACGCCTCCCTGGCCAGCTCTGTCGATGTGTCGGATCAGGAGGCGGCGGCTCGGGCCGGTCAAGCGCAAAGCCTGATGGCTCAGGCTGCGGCCGCTGCCAGCTTCATCCGACCGGAGCTCGCGGCCGTGGGTTTTGAGACGTTGCGCACGTGGTTGGACCAGGAGCCCGACCTGGCCATCTTTGCCCACTACGTGGACGATCTTGAACGCCAGAGGGATCACGTCCGGCCGGTCGATGTGGAGGAGGTGCTGGCCCTGGCGACGGATCCCCTGGCCGGCGTCCCCTCCACTTACGGGATGCTCACCAATGCAGATCTGCCCTTCGAACCGGCGCGGGACAGCGACGGGGTGGAGATGGAGGTGGGGCAGAGCAGTATCGACGACCTGGTCACCCACCACGATCGGGAGGCGCGGCGCACCGCCTGGAACCACTACGCCGATGGCTACCTCGATTTCCAGAACACCCTGGCCGGGCTTCAGACCACGGGGCTGAAGCGCGATGTGTTCAACGCCCGGGCCCGCCGCTACCCGTCGTCCCTGGAGGCGTCGCTCTTCCCCAACAGTATTCCCACCGAGGTGTTCCACAATCTCATCGCCGTCTTCAAGGCGAACCTCCCCACGTGGCACCGCTACTGGCGCGTCCGTCGTCAGGCTCTGGGGTACGAGGCCTTACATGTCTATGACCTGAAGGCGCCGCTGGCTGAGGTGAAGGTCGATGTGCCCTACGGGCAGGCGGTGGAGTGGATCTGCGCCGGCTTGGAACCCCTGGGCGACGAGTACATCTCCGCCGTGCGTCGCGGCTGCTGGGACGATCGCTGGGTGGATCGGGCGCGGAACCGGGGAAAGCGTCAGGGGGCCTTCTCCAGTGGTGTGTACGATACTCAGCCCTTCATTCTGATGAGCTATGCCGATGACGTGTTCAGCCTGAGCACCCTGGCCCACGAGCTGGGCCACTCGATGCACTCCTATCTCACTCGGAAGCGCCAGCCATATGTCTATGGCCGCTACTCGTTATTCGTGGCCGAGGTGGCCTCCAACTTCCACCAGGCCATGGTGCGGGACTACCTGTTCCGCACGCAGGAGGACCCGGGTTTCCAGCTGGCCCTCATCGACGAGACCATGTCCAATTTTCACCGCTACTTCTTCATCATGCCCACCCTGGCCCGCTTTGAGCTGGAGATGCACGAGCGCGTCGAGCGCGGGGCGCCGGTCAATGCCAGCAGTATGACCGATCTGACCGCTGGCCTCTTCCGGGAGGGGTACGGCGACGAGGTCGTCTTCGACCATGACCGCATCGGGATCGCATGGGCCCAGTTCGCCCATATGTATATGAACTTCTACGTCTACCAGTACGCCACGGGGATCTCCGGTGCCCACGCCTTGGCCGGGCGCGTGCTCTCCGGCGATCCAGGCGCAGCGGAGGCCTACCGCGACTTCCTGAGCGCGGGTGGATCCGTCTATGCTCTGGATGCCCTGGAGGCAGCGGGGGTGGACCTGACGACGCCGGAGCCCGTCGAGAGGGCCTTCGCCGCCATGGGCGAAGTGGTGGATCGCCTGGAGGGGTTGGTGCTGTAAGCCTACCCCGCGGCTGTGTTCCCGCCCCCTTGGCCAGGCTCGGGACTGGTCACCAGGACAGGCTGGGATCCGCCCCGTCGGGCGGTGCGGGGACCGCAGCGTCGTGGTAGCATGCTGGCCAATCGGACCAGCCCATCGTCTTGGAGAATCGAAAGGGGAACCCTAACATGAGTAGAACAGCCTGGATCGTCTTGGTCGTGGTGCTCCTGCTCTTCACCCTGGCCTGCGCTGTGGCCTGTCTCGCCCTCGGGGCCGTCTTCGTCTATCGCGGCGCCACTGTGACCGAGGTCGTCCCCGTGCCCGGCAGATTCGTCAGCCGGATCCAGGAGACCGTCGTGTCGGAGGTCGCGATCCGGACGCCAGCGACGCTGGAGGTGCGCAATCCGTGGGGGAACGTGACCATCCGCGCGGGAGAGGACACTGACCGCATCGAGGTCGTTGCAACCAAGGAGGCCCGTACGGTCTCCCTTCCGCAGGGCGAGAGGCTCCTGCAGCAGGTCGTGGTCCTGGTCGAGGGTAACGGAACCAGGTCCTCGGTGTGGGTAACCGGCCTCGAGGACTTCCGGTTTGGGACTGTGACGGTCAACCTGGACATCACCGTCCCGGATGAGACCGATGTCATCGTCTTGAACGAGGCCGGGAACGTCCACGTCGAAGGCACGCGGGGCAGCATCCGGGTGCGGAGCGATGCCGGGAACATCCGCATACGGGACGTGACCGTGACCGAGTATGTCGACGTGCAGAATTCGGCGGGCAACGTCGACTTCGAAGGGCGCGTGCTCGACCCGGACCCTGACCCCCTTCCGTGGGAGGTGGCGCTCAGGACCTCAGCCGGGAACGTCCGTTTCGCCGTACCGATGGCCACTCCCTTCACCGTGGATGCAGAGACCGAGGTCGGATCCGTCATCTCCGACTTCGAGTTGGAGGATCTGCAGACCGGGGGCACCGTGGGACAGTGGCTGAAGGGGGGTGCCAATATGACCCCCATTAGCCCGAACGTCATCCTGCGCAGCGCAGCAGGCAATATCAGAATCGAGCCCTTGCCCTAGAGGCCTGGCCGATAACCCCCCTCAGCCCATGGTGGTGGGTCATCCGCCCTATCAAACGCCGATTCTTGCCTCCGTGTGGGGCGCCAGCCCTATTCTGGGCCTGTTCTGCATCCAAGGTGGGTCTCTTGGCTGAGATGTTTTCGCACCACCGAGTTTCCGGCCGGGCTTCTAG
>SKLM01000430.1 GCA_007123205.1 Thermoflexales bacterium | reverse complement strand
GGCCCCGATCGCCTGCCGGCTGCGGATATCGTGAGGAAGATCCGCTGTGACGGATACCTGATCCTGACGCACGACGTCGATTTGGCGAGCTCCTGGTGATCAGCGGTAGTGAGGTGCCGAGCGTGGTGATCTTCCGCCTCCAGAATATGCGCCCCGAGACCGTCAACCTCTATCTGCAGATTCTTATCGAGGAGCATCAAGGTGCGCTTCGTGAGGGTGCGATTCTCAGCGTCAGCGAGTATCGTGTGCGCGTTCGAAGGCTGCCTGTTGAAGGGTGATTGGGAACTCCCGTGGGCAGAGCCTGCTTCAAGGCCTTTACCGGGATGGTGGCGGGCATGACTGCCTCGGATTGAAGAAACACACGCTCAACAGCCCGCCGTATCGTCCGTTTCTGGAATCCGTGGTAGTCCTCTGGACGGGCTGACGGAGGAGATCGCGGTGGTGGAGTGCGACCAGGCGACCCGGACGGAAGTGGGCTGAGGGTTCACTTGGGAGTATAATCCGCCTTGCGGACAAGTCGGAAGTGAGGCGATACAAGACGTGGTCAGGAGCGCGTCAGACACGATCTCCAGGCAGCGGATAGGTGTTCGCGCGGTGTGGAATGAGGAGATAGGGTCATGGTCAGACTGACGCAGATACAGATTCGCAATTACAAGAACATCGCGGCGGCAGTGATCGGGATGCAGCCACTGAATGTCTTGGTGGGCCCGAATGGTGCGGGCAAGAGCAACTTCGTTGACGCGCTCTCGTTCGTGGCCGACGCTCTCAACCACTCTATCCACTTGGCCTTCGCTGATCGAGGCGGCATCGCTGCCGTCCGCCGCAAGTCAGGTGGTCATCCTTACCACATCGGATTGCGTCTGCACCTCTCTCTGGCGGATGGTGGCTGGGCCGATTACGCCTTCGATATTGCGGCGCGCCCGCGCGAGGCCTTCAGTGTGGCTCGCGAACGTTGCATCGTACAGCCCTTCATGGCGAAGCGGCATGAGTTTGAGGTGGAGAACGGCCGGTTCACCCGAGAAATCCCCGACCTCCGCCCGCGCATCGAGCCGGATCGTCTGGCTTTGACCATCGTCTCGGCTGCTGAGGAGTTCCGTCCAGTGTACGATTTCCTCACAGGCATGCAGCGATATACATTGCGGCCCGAGCGTCTGCGTGCACTCCAAGACCCCGATCCGGGTGAGGGTTCGGTCCTTCTCCCGGACGGCAGAAATGCGGCTGCCGTGTTGCGACGCATCAGAGAGCAGGGCGAGCAAGACGGTGAGGTCTACGAACGCATTCGTCGCCTGCTGGGTCGCATCGTCCCCGGGACAACCGGTGTTGAGGCAAAGTCGGTGGGGCGGAAGGAAACCTTGGAGTTTCGTCAGAACGTGGGGCAGAAGCATGATTGGCGCTTTGACGCGCTGAATATGTCTGATGGGACACTGCGTGCCTTGGGCATGCTGTTGGCGGTTTATCAGCCTCACCCTGCCTCGCTCATTGCGATTGAGGAGCCTGAGTCCACGATCCACCCGGCGGCTACGGAGATTCTGATGGACATCCTGTTGGATGGGGTTGACCGCTCGCAGGTGCTGATCACTACCCACAGCCCCGATATCCTGGACAACAAGAAGCTGAGCGATGAGCAGATCATAGCCGTTCAATCTGTGGATGGCATTGCGCGGATCACGCCGTTGACGGAGGTGACCCGCGAGCTGATCCGCCAACGGCTCTACACCCCCGGCGAACTCCTACGTCAAGACGAAATCCGTGTGGACCCAGACTATGCAAGACGCGCCGCGGCGCAGCTGGAGCTTTTCGCCGAGCCCAAGGAGCGATAGCATGGCGGTCTTGGTGTCGGTCGTCGAGGGCCATTCTGAAGTGGAGGCGCTTCCCGTATTGCTGCGCCGGCTGCTGGCTGAGCTGGAGCGGCCTGAGATCATCGTTGCCAGGCCGGTACGGGCCAAACGCTACAGGGTTGTGCGCCCTGGCGAGTTGGAGCGGACTCTTGAGCTGGCGCGCCGTCACCGGCAAGGTTGTGATGCGATCATGCTCTTGCTGGACGCCGATGATGACTGTCCTAAGGAGCTAGCTCCAAGTTTGATGGGACGGGCCACAGATGCTGGCTACCGCCTTCCCCTCGGCGTGGTACTGGCGAAACCTGAGCTTGAGACATGGTTCGTGGGCAGTCTGGAGTCGCTGCGAGGCGTGCGTGGGATACACGAGGGGGCAGTCTCCCCTGAGTGTCCCGAAGGTATCCGCGATGCAAAGGGGTACTTGAGCGCTCAGATGACGCATGGGCGCCGGTACGTTGAAGTAGACGACCAGCCCGCCATGACGAACGAGTTCGATCTCGCCCTGGCTCGTCAGCACTGCCCCTCCTTCGACAAGTTCATGCGTGATGTCCGGGACATCCTCGCCTTGACATAACTGGTGCCTGTGGCAGATCCAGAGGCCCTCCACCGAGCGCCTGCCCGAGTCTTGATCGGATCATCCGGTGTACATGGGGTGACGATCGATTTGGTCGATCTTCCAACGCTGGCGTGCAACGCATGCGTTGCTGCATCGAGCTGACAACGTCCAGGTACATGTCACTCCGCTGATCCAGAACCACTGGAAGCTGAAGCCGGCTCTGCTAGCCAAGGTTGACTTCCGGATCCTCCCGGCTGTGATGCGTTATCGGACTCACGGGCTGGACATAGCCCCGGATGCCGGGTTGTCTGTTCTTGTCCGATGAGGTCGCCCAGGGGCTGCAAGCCGGCAAGGCACACTATGAGCTGGTCTCCGCCATGATGATTGCCTCTATGCGCGAGGCGCACCTGGAACCGCCGCAGTTTCGCGACACACGTGGGTCTTTCCGGGTCGTCTTCAAGAACCACACCTTGCTGGACCCGGAGACGGTCGCCTGGCTCAACCAGTTCGCCGGCTATCCCCTCGCTGATGCTCAGCGGATGGCGCTTGCGTACCTGCGCACGAACCCGCGGATGACAAATAGCGACTATCGACGTCTGAACAACACGTCGACGGTTGAAGCAACTCGGGAACTGCGCGAGTTGGTGGACTCGGAGTTGATCGAAATGCACGGCACGCGCCGTTGGGCGTACTACACGTTGACAAGACGCGTCGAAACAGCGACCCCGCGGCAGGCAACTTTCATTGATCTCGGGTTGAATGCACGGCAGGTGGAAGCGATGCGATATCTGGAGGAGCACGGAGAGATCACATCTGCCGTATACTCTGAAGTGATCGCACCAGACGTTAGTCAGCGCATGGCGCGCAAGGACTTGAACGACTTGGAGGAGCGGGGGTTCGTCACGCGAATCGGCCGGACGAGAGGCACGCGCTATGTTCTTCCGCGTTCCGAATAGTTCCGAATAGTTCCGAATTCATCGAACGTATACTGAACGCGGCACGTCGCGCTGAGGGAGGCGATGACAGACTGGCGTGAGAGAGGTACACGACTGGTGTTCCCCGAACGTGGTGGACAGTGACCTGTAGAGCACCAGCGCCTTGATGATCGAGCAGCTCATAGACAGCTGGACGGGAAATCGAGTGCTCAGCGACGCGTTTCGGGTTACAGACAACACGGTCGACGGCAGCCAATCATGGATATTGCGTCCGTCAGACCCATGATGTGACGACGATTGTCGGCGCGCTGGTCGCCCCCCCGCTGAAGGGATCTCGGTGCTGCCCAAGTCGTCCATTCCTTCCGTCACTGTGCGTGGCCTCCATCACCCTACCCGCAAGCTTGACCTGGGGCGGGAACCAGCTACCATGGGACCGTAAGCACAACGTAGTTATATCGTCATTACCTTACCGACAGGAGCGGCCATGGCACGTAAGATCTTCCGCAGCGGAAACAGCACCGTGGTCTCCATACCACCCGAGGTACTCGACATTCTGGATCTCGAGCCTGGCGACGAGGTCAACGTGGCTGCTGATCCGGAGCGCGGCCGCATCGTCGTCACCCCGACCGAGGACGCGGGGCTCGCCGCGGCCCGCGAGAGCACCCTGAGACTGGGCGAGCTGATGGAGCGCTACGGCCCCGCCCTCGAGCGGCTGGCCGAGATCGAGGAGCGAGGTCGGGCGACCGCGGAGCGCGGCATCGACGCCGACACCCTCGACCGGGCTCGCGCGCTTCGAGAGGCCTTCGCCGCCCGCCACGGCGTCCTCACTCTGGACCTGGTGGAGGCCGCCCGCGCTGATCGGCAGGCGCAGCAGGATTCCCCGCCCGCCCGCCGCGGTGAGGGGTAGGCCCGTGAGCCACGTCGTCGACGCCAACCTCAGCCTCGCCCTGGTGCTCGCCACTCCCTCCTCGGACCGGGCTCAAATCCTGTGGGAACGGTGGAGCTCCCAGCAGGCCCTCGTCTTCGCCCCCGATCTGTGGGCCTACGAGCTGACCTCAGCCCTCCGCAAGGCGATGGTGGTGACCGGTATGAACCTCGCTGAGGCTGAGACGCGTCTCGAGGCCCTGACCCAGCTCGGGGTGCGCCTGGTGCCCCCCACGCCGCAGCTCGACCGATCCGCCCTCCGCTGGGCGCACCGCCTGGCCCAGACGGTGGCCTACGATGCCCAGTATCTGGCTTTGGCCGAGTTCCTTGGGTGCGACTTCTGGACCGCCGATGGCCGTCTGGCGGCCGCGCTGAGTCCCGAGGTTCCATGGGTCCATTGGGTGGGCGACGGTGATCCAGGATAGCCTACGGTTCGCCACCGCCTACTTCAGCTTCGGCGGCTTCGACATCATGCGCGACGGGCTTCAGGACCTGACCTCCTTCGGCCCCCTCCTGGGCTTGACGGCTTGACAGGGGCGGGGAACTGGATAGGATTGTCTTTACTTCTTAATAAGTGTATACATCTTTATCCACGCCAATGGTAACGGTCGACGCTATCCAAGAGGCACGCAAAATCTTCTGGGAATACGACGGAATCCTGCGCACGTCCGAAGCGGTGGAGCTGGGGGTTCACCCGCGCACGCTGTACGCCATGCGTGACGCCGGTATCCTCGACCAGCTGGCCGGGGGGCTGTATCGCCTGGCCGATCTGCCGCCGCTAACCAACCCCGACCTGGTGACCGTGGCTCTCAAGGTACCGGACGGTGTGATCTGCCTGGTGTCCGCTCTCGCTTTTCACGGCCTGACGACGGAGATTCCCCACGCTGTCGACGTCGCCGTGAAGAAGGGGAGTCGACGGCCCCGCTTGGAGCATCCACCCCTGCGCGTCTTCTGGTTCTCGGGCGCCGCTTGGCGCGAGGGGGTGGGTACGTACGAACTGGACGGGATCCCCGTTCGCATCACCACCCCGGCCAAGACTGTGGCCGATATGTTCAAGTTTCGGCGCCAACTGGGGCTCGACATCGCCCTGGAAGCGCTCAAGGCGTACCGGGATCGGGGATTCTTCGACATGGGCGAGCTCCTCCATTACGCTCGCATCTGCCGGGTCGGCGAGGTAATCACCCCCTATCTGGAGGCTCTGGTGTGACGCAGAACATTGCAGCCTCCGTGCATCAACGACTGCTGAATCGCGCCCGAACGGAAGCCCGTCCGTTCAATGAATTGCTCCAATATTTCGCTGTGGAGCGGTTCCTCTACCGCCTGGGATGCTCTCCCTATCGAGATCAATTCGTACTCAAAGGCGCGCTCATGTTCACGGTCTGGCAGGTCCCCGTTCCGCGGCCGACCCGCGACATCGATCTGTTGGGACGGATGGACAACGAGGTACCCCGCGTGACGGCCGCGATTCGCGAGATATGCGAGGTGCCGGTCGTGGACGATGGACTGCGCTTCGCTACCGAGACGGTTGCCGCTGACCGGATCAGGGAGGCGGCCGACTACCCAGGCGTCCGGGTCCGGTTCACTGCGTTTCTGGGCAGGGCGCGGATATCTATGCAGGTCGACGTGGGGTTTGGCGATCTGGTGATTCCCGATCCATCTGTGATCCGTTGGCCTACCTTGCTGGATTTCCCTCCTCCAGAGCTGCAGGGATACAGCAGGGAAAGCACCATTGCTGAGAAGGTCCAGATAATGGTCCGCCTCGGGGAGATCAACAGCCGTATGAAGGATTTCTTCGACGTCTGGTTGCTGGCCGCGCGGGCTAGCTTCGAGGGGGTAGTCCTGGCGAGGGCCATACAGGAGACCTTCCGACAACGGGGTGCAGAGGTTCCTGCGTCGCCGGTTGCTTTGAGCGAGGCGTTCGGCCGCGATTCGGAAAGGCAGGTGCAGTGGGCGGCCTTCCTGCGCCGGTACCGTCTGAGTGAGGAAGTCGGCATCCCGACGACCCTGCGCGAGGCCATCGGGCTCATTGACAGGTTTCTCAGCCCGGTCCTCGAGGCGGTCTCTGAGGGGCGACGCTTCGAGAAACGGTGGTTGCCCGGCGGGCCGTGGACCTCTTCGGCAGAGACGTGACAGGAGATGATAGTATGTGCCTACCCTACGTCATCGACAACCGCGCGCACCAGCTGGCCGACGTTCTCAACGACCTCGTCCATAGTGACGCCGTCCACGCCCTCGACGTCGCCACGGCGTACTTCAACGTCGGGGGGTTCGACCTGCTACGCGAGGGCCTGGAGGAGCTGGCGTCGTTCCGCCTGCTGCT
>SKLM01000035.1 GCA_007123205.1 Thermoflexales bacterium | reverse complement strand
AGGTCGTACAAGGCCCAGACAACGATCATGGTCATGGGGTTAGCTGACCAGAGCCCCCCGAGGGCCAGGGCAAGCAGCAATAGGGAAAGCGGACTGAACAGGAGAGGGGAGCCGGGTTCGCGCCCGAGCTCTGCTAGCAGAAAGGAACAAGATGCCAGCCCCAAGACCACAGCGAGCGGCCAGATCATCGGGTGGGCCTGGAACCTGACGACCGATTGGGCCAGTATGAGCGGGGAAGCGGATGAGTGCATACCAGGAGCATCACCCCCCCGCCTCACCAGACAGAGGAGGAGCAAGGTGCCAAGAGCGACAGTCAGGGCGACGAGGAGCGTACAAAGGCGCGCTCTCTTGACATCGAGCTTCACGAACAGGAGCGCTGCCACAAGGACACCTCCTGCACCAAGTAGGGGGACAGCAACGGTGGCTGAGAGAAGATTTAGCATAGGGTCAACGCGCCACACTGGCGCGAGGGGGAATTTTAGCACACCCTGGTTCGGGCGACAACCAGTAGCAGAAACGCGCACCCCGAGGGCCCGGGCAGACTCGGGTTCCTTGGCTCAAGAGTTACGAGCCCGCGCAGGTTCTGACACTGACTTAGGCCAGGAAATCTCGCAGCTTCCGGGCGTGGGCAGGATGACGCAGACGGCTGAGGGCCTGCACCTCTATCTGCCGGATGCGCTCCCGGGTTACGCCCAGTTTCTGACCGACCTCCTCGAGGGTATACGTCTGCCCGTCGACCAGGCCATAGCGCATCTGCAGGATGCGCACTTCACGGGGAGGGAGGTCGTCGAGGACATCCTGCAGGAGATCTCGGAGGATTGAAGAAGATACGACGTCGGCGGGGGCCACCGCTTCCTCATTCTCGATGAAGTCGCCCAGCTCGCTATCCCCCTCTTCATCGATGGGCAGCTCCAGCGAGAGGGGCCTGCGCGCAACTTGGAGCATATTCTCGACCTTCTCGGTTGCCAGATCCAGCTCATCGGCCATCTCCTCGGGGGAGGGATCACGCCCCAGTTCCTGAGTGAGCCGATGAGTGGTCCTGAGGAGCTTGTTGATCTGATCTCCCATATGGACCGGAATGCGAATAGTTCGACTCTGATCAGCGATAGCCCGCGTCACCGCCTGCCGTATCCACCACGTGGCGTAGGTGGAGAACTTGTTGCCGAGCCGGTAATCGAACTTCTTCGCCGCACGGATCAGGCCGATGTTGCCTTCCTGAATCAGATCGATGAAGGGCACCCCCCGTCCCATGTATTTCTTAGCCACACTGACTACGAGACGGGAGTTGGCCTGGACCAGGTGCTCGCGAGCGGCCCTGGCGTCCTGCAAGATGGCGTTCAGTTGAACGCGGCTCTTGAGATCCAGTCCATCCCTGCGGAGCTCACGGTGCGCTTGCTTGCCCGCCTCCATCCGCTTGGCCAGGGCAATCTCTTCCTCGCGACTGAGGAGCGGCACCCTGCCGATCTCCTTGAGATAGAGCCCAATGGAGTCATCCACCCTGATGGCGTCTAGGGGAGCCTCATCGTCGAAGTCACTGCCGTTCGGGCCGGTGTCCCGCGGGCCGCCGAGGAGTTCATGGTCCTTCCCGTCCAGGGAGCCGATGGCGATATCGGCTTCGATCAAGCGTGCCAGGATATCCTCGATCTGATCTAGATTCTCCTCAGCTTCGGGAAAAGCTACAAGAATATCTTCGTATGTGATGAAGTCTTGTTCGTCTGCCTTGAGCAACAAGTACTGCTCACCACTCAGCTCCTCGATTCCCGCTTCCTGCTTCTGTTGCTTTGGTTCCATCATCACTCTGTTCGCTCAGTGCCGCCCAGCGGTTGGCCGGCATAGCCTCGCTGCTGCATCCTACTATACCACATTGTCATGTCGCTTGTCAACCCCCTATTTGAGCAATCCGCCAGCAGTGTGCGATAGTTGACCCCCGGGCCGGCACAACCTGTACTAAGGGTCACCTGCAGCACCCGGAGAGCGCTCCCGAGCGTGCCGGATGGCGGGTACATCATCCGAAGCACGGGCAACCCGGGCGTCGCTCGACCAGCGCAAGGATGTAGGAGACGTAGAGAGGAGGAGTGGTATGGGGATCCAAGTGACGTGGTACGGGCATTCTGCTTTTTGTGTCAGAATTGGGGATGCCCTCATCTGGGTTGATCCGTTTCTCAGCGACAACGCTCTTACCAGCGTGTCGCCCAACGAGGTCGATGCACACTACATCCTCGCTACCCATGGTCACGGCGATCATATCGGCGACACGGTGCAGATCGCCAAGCGGACCGGAGCCCTGGTCATCTCTAACTTCGAGATCTGCAACTGGCTCCAAGCGCAGGGGGTGCAGAAGACGCATGCACAGCACATCGGGGGCGGGTTTGAGCACCCATTCGGGTATCTGAAGTTGACGATCGCGCACCATGGATGTTATCTACCGGACGGTTCGTACGGAGGAGCGCCGGCGGGACTACTGCTGACGGCAGAAAACCGACGGATCTATTTCGCCGGGGACACGGGGCTGTTCTACGACATGCACCTGATCGGCGAAGAGGGCGTTGATCTGGCGGTTCTGCCCATTGGGGACAACTTCACCATGGGTCCCCACGACGCGCTACGGGCGGTTCGATTGCTCGAACCACGCGTAGTGATTCCCATCCACTATGACACCTTCGAGTTGATCAAACAGGATCCACACGCCTGGACACAACGGGGCGAGGAAGAGACAGAGACTCAAGTGATAGTACTCGAGCCCGAGCAGAGCCACACGGTGTGAGCTGAGGAGGAAGAAGGAAGAGGGCCTGACGTAGAAACGAGGCAATCTGGCGCAGCCCAAGATGACTTTCTTTTTATTCACATATCAGTGGATAATCATGTAGTATGTAGTCGTAGTAGTAGGGCAGTGGAAACTGGGGATATAACCCGGCTGCTGGTGCTAAGGGGGTAGATGTAGGGGCGGGAGGCGACGCCGGCCCAAGATCTGGTGTCTCGGCAGCGGAGAGTTTTCCACAGGAGTCGTGGGTAGCGAGGGTGGATAACTAGATATCTTCGGTGGAGTCGCGATGCGGCAGTGGAGAAGGGGCTGGGCAGCGGAGAGTTATCCACAGGCACCCCCACTTATCCACAGAATCTCGGAGAGTTATCCACAGGGAGTTGAACTAGGGACTCCCTTCAGGATCGTGGGCTGGGATCAGGGGATGTTGCTCAGGGAGGATGGATGGTGAAGGGGGCTCGATATGGGATCGTGGGAGCAAGGATTGCTCTACATTCGCGGGTAAGAGCATTGACGGCGTGCAAGATGGTGGTATAATTCGGCCACAATCTGGAATACGAGAGACGCGGAGCAGGAGGAGTAGGCGGCACTGCTCTGACGAACCGCGGGGTGCGGGAAGAGAAGAGGGCCATCGGCTGCAAGCCCTCGCAGCGCAGGTCGCTGAAGGTCGCCTGGGAGTTGGGGGGCCGATCCGTTGCGGCGGATAAGTCCCTCCGGGTTCGCCCGTTATAGCGAAAGCCCTTCATCCGCGTTGGACGCGAATGGAGGGTTGCTGAGGGTGGTGGCTATGACGCGGGGCGTGATAGCCGCCAAACCAAGGTGGTACCGCGAGAGTTGCCCCTTTCGTCCTTGGACGGAAGGGGCTTTGTCGTGATCAGCGAGGGGCTGGCGCGATTCGTTGTGGAGGGGGTGGCAGATGACGGAGGGACTTGCTCGGGTCTACGATCCAGAGGAGCACGAAGAACGGCTTTACGCGTGGTGGGAGGAGCGGGGTTACTTCCGCCCTGAGAAGCAGGTGGAGATGGGGCTCGCCAGTAAGGAAGGGCCTCACTGGTGCATCACTATGCCGCCGCCCAACGTCACGGGGGCGCTTCACTTGGGACACGCGATGGTGGCAGCCGTCGAAGACCTGATGACCCGCTACCACCGCATGCGGGGCGAGGAGACGCTCTACCTCCCCGGTATGGATCACGCCGGCATCGCCACCCAGAACGTGGTGGAGCGGGAGCTGGCCAAGGAAGGGCTGACGCGGCACGACCTGGGAAGGGTGAAATTCGTGGAGCGGGCCTGGGAGTGGACGAGGGTCTACCACGACCGCATCGCGGATCAGACCCGACGCCTGGGTGTCTCGTGTGACTGGACTCGCGAGCGCTTCACGCTGGATGAGGATCTGAGCCACGCTGTGCGCACGGCCTTCGTGCGGCTGTACCAGAAAGGACTGATTTACCAGGGCAGCTATCTCGTGCACTGGTGTCCCCGCTGCGAATCGGCCATCTCCGATCTTGAGGTGGTTCCCCAGGAGAGGGAAGGGAGTCTGTGGATCATCCGCTATCCTGTAGCTAATGAGGAGTGGGAGGGCCCGAGGCACGACTGGAGCAGCGGACGGTGGGCCGAGGGAGCCAGCCAGTTCATCGAGATGGCGACCACGCGACCCGAGACGATTCTGGGCGACACGGCGGTGGCTACATCGGCGGACGATCCGCGCTGGCGAGCCCTGGTCGGCGAGATAGCGGTCCTCCCAGCTGTCGAGAGGCGAATTCCCATCATCTCCGATGCGGCGGTGGATGCGACGTTCGGGACGGGCGCGGTCAAGGTGACGCCGGCCCACGATCCGACGGACAACGAGATAGGCATCCGCCACGATCTGCCCGCCATCGACGTGATGACGGATACAGCGGGGATGAACGAGAAAGCCGGGCCATACGCCGGGCAGGGGAGATATGAGTGTCGCCGGAACATCGTCAGGGACCTGGAGAAGGAGGGTCTCCTGGTGGACATCGAGCCCTACACTCACGCGGTGGGGACGTGCGAGCGATGCCACACCGACATTGAGCCGCGCGTGTCGACGCAGTGGTTCGTGCGGACGAAGCCTCTGGCGGAAGCGGCGATGAGGGCGGTGCGGGAGGGGGAGACGGTCATCATCCCGGAGCGGGAGGAGGAGCGGTTCTTCCATTGGATGGAGAACATCCGGGACTGGTGCATCAGCCGGCAGCTGTGGTGGGGCCACCGGATTCCGGTGTGGACCTGCGGGGAGTGTGGAGAGACTGCGTCGGAGTTGGTCGACCCGGCGGCATGTCCCCAGTGCGGCAGTGAAGAGCTGGAGCAGGAGGAGGATGTGCTCGACACGTGGTTCTCTTCCGGCCTTTGGCCCTTCTCGACGCTGGGATGGCCGGACACGGAGGCTGCCGACTACCAGCGCTTCTACCCGACCGATATGCGAGAGACGGCCTATGACATCCTGTTCTTCTGGGTGGCGCGGGAGATGATGCTGGGTATCGAGATGACGGGGCAGTCGCCATACAGCACTGTCTACCTGCACGGTCTGGTGCGGAACGAAAGCGGGGAGAAGATCAGCAAGTCGATGGAGAACATCGACGAGTATGATCCGCTGAACATCATCGGAACCTATGGCACGGACGCAATGCGCTACACGCTGATGACGAGCTCCACGCCGGGGCTGGATATGAACCTCGACCCCCGCCGGCTGGAGGGGGCGCGGAACTTCTCCAACAAGATCTGGCAGGCGGCGCGCTTCGTGCTGATGAACGCGGCGGCTGAGGAGATTCGGCCGGAGATACCATCCTCGTCCTTGGCCCTGGAGCTGGCCGACCGCTGGATCCTGTCAAGGCTCAACCGGCTGACAGCGAAGGTGGAAAGGCTGTTCGAGAGCCATCAGTACGGGGAGGCTGGCCGGCAGATCAACGATTTCCTCTGGAGCGAGTACTGCGATTGGTATCTCGAGTCCAGCAAGGTGCGCCTCTACGACGAGGCCGCGGACCATGGCGTGCCGATCGCGGTCCTGCTCCACGTCCTGGAGACGTCTCTTCGCCTGTTGCACCCCTTCATGCCCTTCGTCACCGAGGCTATCTGGCAGGGGCTGCCGGACGAGGCGAAGGAAGGGGAGGCACTCATCGTTGCCCGCTGGCCCCAGCTGAATGCGGAGCTCGTCGACAGGGAGGCCGAGCAGGAGATGGCACTGGTGATGGAGCTGATCCGGGGCATCCGGAACCGGCGGGCGGAGTACGGCGTGACCCCGGGCCAGCGGATTCCGGCCATGATGGCGTCGCCGGATGGGCACGAGGTTCTGGCGGAGCAGCGAGAGATGCTCTGCTCGCTGGCGAAGCTGGATCCGGACCGGCTGATTATTGAGGAATCGATGGAGGCGCCGGAACAGGCCGCGACGATCGTGGCGGGGAAGACCACGTGCTATCTGCCGCTGTCTGAGATCGTGGACTTGGAGGAGGAACGGGCGCGGTTGGCGGAGGCGTTGGCCGACGTGGAGAAGCGCATCGTCCACAGCAAGGGTCTGTTGGCCGGCCCGTTTGCGGAGCGGGCGCCGAACCACGTGGTTCAGCGCGAGCGCGACAAATTGAAGGATCTGGAGACAGAGAGGGAGGAGCTAGCGCGGCGTCTGGAGACTATGCGGTAAGTCGGACGCCGGAAGGTGCACCAGGCCCCCGGGGGCGCTCGTCCTCGGGGGCTCCTTCATGCCCATCGTGGTCGGTCCGCTGTGATCTGCGCGGGATCAGAGCTCGATGGGCTGGGCCACGGCGAGCAAGCCTGCACGCTGGCGAGTGCCCGGTCCGTGGGGGAGGAGT
>SKLM01000103.1 GCA_007123205.1 Thermoflexales bacterium | reverse complement strand
TGCGACCCGTTGCCATCCTGCGTCGGAGCGAGAAAGGCGAACAGTCCATTCGCATCCGCGACGAGACGGCTGCGAGGCTGCGACAGCTGCTGGTGATGGCCATTTTCATCGCATGTGCTGGAGTCGTCCTGACGCGCGTGGCGGGGATGATTCGCCCCCGCCGGGCTTTAGCTTGACAACCCTTGACGGGTGGTTATAATCAGCCTCACTGAGAAGGCTTTCATAAGGAGAGAGTGAATGAGCAACGTGGAACTCAGGAGTGGTGAGTCATTCGAGTCGCTTCTGAAGCGGTTCAACAAGCAAGTCCACAGCGACCGGATCCTGTGGGAGGTTCGCCGCCGGCGCTTTTTCGAGAAGCCCAGCGTGGTTCGAAAGCGCAAGCGAGCGGCAAAGCTCCGCAAGAGCCGCCAGCAGACGGTGAAGGATCAGCAGGGAAGCTTCTAGCAGGTGATGGATCTCAAGGAACGACTGCAGCACGATCTGAAGGATGCCCTCCGGGCCGGTGATGATCGGAGGAAGGGTGTGATACGCATGTCTCTGGCGGCGATCACCAATGCCGAGATCGAGAGAGGAATGCAGTCGGGCGAAACCCAGCTCGATGAGAATGACCTCGTTACTGTCCTACAGAAGCAGGCAAAGCAGAGGCGAGAGACGATCGAGGAGCTGGAGCAGGTTAATCGGCCTAGATGCTGGACGCCGAGAGGGAGGAGTTGGCGATCTTGGAGCAATACCTGCCTGAGCAGCTCTCCCGAACGGAGATTGCTGCAGAAGCTCAGCAACTCATTGATGAGGTCGGAGCGACCGGTATGAAGGACGTAGGCCCGGTGATGGGGCGCCTCATGTCCAAGCTCAAAGGCCGGGCTGACGGTCAGACTGTGAATCAGGTTGTACGCGAGCTGTTGACCAGCCGATAGGCACTCGCTGGTTGGCGAGTCCATACGACGATCGCGAGAGGGAGCGCCTTGGGTGCTCCCTTTTCTTAGTATCCCATGAGAAGTCGAGAGCTGACGAACGAGAACGAGCACAGACGAGATCACGCGCTCAGCCCTGATAGGCCCCGCTGGTGGGCGTGGCTGAGGCTGATTCTGCTGGGCGCGGTGTTGGCGGCCGTGACCACTCTGGTCATGTTCCGGCCTCTGCTCCCCACTGGTCGTGTTCTGCTCGAGCAGGGAGACGTCGCCCTCGAGACCATCCGCGCGCCCTACTCTCTGGTCTACGACAGCAGGATTCGGCAACAGGAGGAGCGCGAAAGGGCTGCCGCCGGGGTGAGCCCCATCTACTCCTCGCCGTTCGGAGACTTGGCCCGTCAGCAGCTGGAGCGATCGCGCGACGTCCTGGACTACCTCGGCTCAGTGCGAGCTGACCCGCTGGGCTCCCCAGCTCAGAAGCGAGGCTGGGTGTTGGCTGTGGACGAGTTCACCCACCTCACGCCGGAGAAGATTGACGGGCTACTGACGCTCCCCGCCGACAGTTGGGAGCGGGTGCAGTTGGAGACCGTGGCCGTAATCGGACAGATCATGCGGCAGGAGATTCGTGAGGGGCAGGTCTCCGAAGCAAAGAGAAGAGTGCCCAGGATGATTGCTCTCGATCTCTCCGACGAGGAGGCTGCCCTGGCCTCTGTCCTGGTGCAGTCTTTCATTGTCCCCAATTCGTTCCTTGACGCTGACGCCACTGCGGCCGCTCAGACCGAGGCTCGCGAAGCAGTGGGTCCCGTCACTCGCCGCTTTGAGGAAGGCCAGGTCATTGTCCGTGAGGGCGATCCCGTCAGTGCGCTGGACATCGAGGTCCTGGATGAATTCGGCCTCCGTCGGCCGAGAGCAGCGTGGACGGAGTTGGTCGGCGCGGCGCTGCTGGCCATCTTTGGTGTCACATTGCTCTATGTATACCTGGCGCGATTCGAGCCCCAAGTCGTCTGGGACGGACATCATCCTGTTCTGTTGGTGCTGCTGACCATCGTATTTGTTCTCGCATCTGGCCTGATGGTGCCCGCTGGGGGAGTTCTCCGTTATCTCGCTCCCGCCCCTGCCTTAGCTATGCTGCTCACCGCAACGTTGGGAAGACACGCCGGGGCAGCCGCCGCGGTCTTTCTGGGCGGTGTCACCGGGGTCATGGCCAATAACTCGCTCGAGATGGCCATCTACGCCGCGGTCGGGGGGTTGATCGCTGCACTGGCGCTAGATCGGGTCGAGCGGATAGGCGAGCTCTTCCGGGCCGGGGCTCTTGTTGCTGTGGCTCATCTCACGGTGCTGGCCGTCTTCTACTTGGGCGAGGACGTCAATCAGACAAGTGGGCTGGTGCTGTCCTCGCTGGCCGGACTGGCCAATGGGGGGCTCTCTTCGAGCCTGGCCCTTGGCATGTTGTTCCTCGTTGGTCCTCTGTTCGATGTCGTGACTACGATGCGCCTCATTGAGCTCAGCCGCCCGGAACACCCGCTCCTGCAGCGCCTGCTGAGAGAGGCCCCTGCCACATACCATCACAGTCTAATGGTGGCCAACCTGGCCGAACAGGCCGCCGAGGGAATCGGAGCCAACGCTCTGCTGGTCCGTGTAGGTGCCTACTATCACGATATCGGAAAGCTCGCCCGACCCTATTTCTTCGCTGAGAATCAAGCCGATGGTCTAAACCCTCACGATCGGCTCGATCCCGAGACCAGCGCCGAGGTGATCGTGAGTCACGTAAGCGACGGACTCAAGCTCGCGCGTCGCCATCGCCTGCCTGCGCGAATACGCGCGTTTATCCCCGAGCATCACGGGGGCGGCCGGGTGAGTTTCCTCTACCAGAAGGCCGTGGAACTCGCCGGTGACGAGACGCTTGTCGAAGAAGGGCGCTTCCGGTATCCTGGCAGGCCGCCTCAGAGCAAGGAGACGGCCCTTGTGATGCTGGCCGACGGCTGCGAGGCCGCCGTACGGGCCGCGCGCCCGGCGAGCGGCGACGAAGTAACCAAGATCGTGAACCGGATCATCGATCAGCGCGTGGAGGATGGTCAGCTGAACGAATCCGGCTTGACCCTGCACGATATCGAGGTGATCAGAAGAGAATACGCGTCTGCCTTGAAGGGTACATTCCATCCGCGGATCAAGTACCCCCGCGCGAAGGTGGAGCAGGACATCAGTGAGACCGAGCCAGTTCTGGACGTAAGCGTATGAGTTCGCACCGTGTGGAAATCAGGATCGATGATCGCTATGGAAGCCGGGTGGATCCAGCCCCGCTGCGCGAGGCGGCCGAGGAGACCCTGGTCCAGCAATCTGTTGACGATGAGTGCGACCTGACGGTGGTGGTGACTGGCGCTCGCGTCCTGCGTGAGCTCAATCGCCGTCATCGTGGCGTCGATACGGCTACCGATGTCTTGGCTTTCCCTGGCAAGGCAGAAGGGCCGTTTGTCCATGCCTTTGGCGGTCCCTCCTATTTGGGCGACGTCATCATCTCATTCCCTCAAGCGGAAGCCCAGGCCCAAGCGGCGGGCAACACGCTCTCAGCGGAGCTGCAGCTGCTCGTCGTCCACGGCATCTTGCATCTTCTGGGCTACGATGATCAGACCGAGCGCGAGGCCGCTCATATGTGGGCTGTCCAGCAGGCTGTGCTCGATCAACTCGGCGTCCGAGTCCACTTCAGAGACTGACGCAATGCCCGGCCGACACTTGCCGGTGGCCTTTCGCTGTGCCCTCTCTGGCCTCTGGTATGCACTCCGTACTCAACGGAATATGCGCATCCAGGTGGGGATCGGGCTTGGAGTGGTTGCTATGGGGGTGTGGTTGCGCCTCACGCCCGACCGGTGGGCGATCCTCGCTGTGGTCAGCGGCCTGGTGCTGGTCAGCGAGATGATCAACACCGTGGTGGAGGGCACGGTGGACTTAGTCTGTCCCGACTGTCACCCGTTGGCAAGGACCGTCAAGGACGTGATGGCCGGGGCGGTGCTCCTGTCGGCCATTGTCGCTGTCGTCGTCGGTCTTCTGATCTTGGGGCCTCCGCTGTGGGGCCAGCTGATGCAACGAAGCGGTGCCCAGTGAGTCTTCGCCGCTCGTCTCTGTGAATGTGTTGTCGTTAGGTTGCAGGACACTTCTGTCTTTAGGAGGTTTCGCTGATGGATCCACGCAAGACGGTCTACCTCACCCGGGAGGGGCGGGAGGAGCTGCAGGAGGAACTCACCGAACTGGTGGAGGTGAAACGGCCTGCCCTGGCCGAGAGGCTACGAAGAGCCATTGCTCAGGGTGATCTCTCCGAGAACGCCGACTACAAGACCGCCAAGGAGGAGCAGTCCTTTCTCGAGGGAAGGATTCAGGACATCGAGGCCCTACTCCGCAGTGCCCAGATCATCGAGGAGACCGGACGGTCAGACCTGGTCACTCTGGGGAGTCGCGTCACCGTGGTGGAGGAAGGGGGGGGAAGCCCCGAGACGTTCCGGATCGTCGGTACAGCTGAGGCAGATCCTATCAACGGAAAGGTGTCCCACGAATCGCCGCTCGGCGGAGCATTGCTGGGCCGCAAGGTTGGCGACGTGGTGATGATTGAGGCACCCAATGGCGAGATCGCCTTCCAGATCACTGACATTGAGTGAGGGCTTGTTGGCCGAGCTTCATACAGAGATGCGAATGTGCCGCCGGTGTTTGGGCGCAGGCTTCTCGATCACTCCAGGAGCGGTCTTCTCGGGTCCGGCATCTGCCCGCTTCCTGATCGTGGGACAAGCGCCCGGCGCCAGTGAGGCCGAGAATGGGCGTCCCTTCAACGGGTCTTCGGGACAGCGGCTGTTCGGATGGTTGGCAGAGGCTGGGTGGGACGAAGGCGTCTTCCGCGCAACGCAGTACATCACCGCTATCACCAAGTGCTATCCCGGGAAATCGTCTGGCGGCAAGGGCGACCGAGCTCCGACGCGGGAGGAGCAGGCGCTTTGCGCTCCATTTTTGAGGCGAGAGCTGGATCTGGTTCAGCCTCGGGTGGTAGTGCCGGTGGGCAGCTTGGCAGTGCGGCGCTTCCTGGGGTCTTCTCGGCTTTCCGATGTGGTCGGAACCGTCATCAACGAACCTGACGGTCGCTCGATCGTGCCGCTTCCCCATCCCAGCGGGGTGAGCCTGTGGCTCAACCGCTCGGAGAATCAGGAGAGAGTACACCAGGCCCTGGCTCACCTGCGGCGGTTGCACTATCAGCTGGAGCCTGGCTGAGGGTGGTGAATGCTGAGATCTGCCTATGCTTAGACTGAGCCTTCCACTGCCCCTGATCTTAATAGCGATACTCATTGTCTCCTTGTCCGCGAGCCAGTCGCTCCCCGCGCCTCGTACCGTGGTGGACCATTGTGTAGAACCCCCCGTGGTCACCCTGGATGAGGGCTGGGGTTTCCGGATGGACCCACAGGACCTTGGGGAGACCGAGCGGTGGCACGCGCCGGAGATGAGCTATACCGGCTGGAGGGATCTCGCGCCCGGAGAGCCCTGGGAATACAGCGGCATCGACTACGACGGGGTGGCGTGGTACCGCACCACCATCACCATGCCCGATTGGCCCGCTGTCTACCTGGGATTCGGACCTGCCGACGACGTTGGAACCCTCTGGGTGAACGGCGTCTGGGCCATGGACTGGAAGCTGGGAGATCCCGGCCCTGCCTTCGTCGATCTGTCAACCTTCGTCCAGTCGGGTGAGGACGTCCATCTGGCAGTTCGAGTTGAAGACTACGGCGGATATGGGGGCATCAAGGGTCCTGCCCGGCTCAGTTCGGTGCCCCGGGGGGTAATGACCGACGCGGCGTATATGGCGTGGTTGTCGGAGCTGCACCCCCATTGGCCTATGCCCGGCTGGGTCGGGGGAGATCCTCTCGCCTGGACGATGACTGCTCTCCCGGCGGCACCTACCGAAGCTCTTGTCCGTTCCGACGGCGCCGTCGCTCCCTGGGCTACATCTCCCACGGTTGAGGTATGGCTGTATGATCACCTCAGAGATGAACTGACCGTGGCATCCCACGAGGACGTCGAGTTCGCGCTGCACGGGCGCTATCTTCCGCTCCCGCGGTGGGAGTGGAAGGCTGGCGACATCGTCGTGGAGAATGTGCTGTTCCGAGACGTGCCGAACCAAGCCACGCACTGGCAGGTAACCATAGCCAACCCTGGGGAGACGACGCGTGAGCTTACACTCCTTCTGGTGGTTCGACCCTTTGGCATCGGTCGATTCATGGCGCCGATCTGCTCGCTGGGCCTACAGGCCGACTCGCGTCTCTGGCTTGACGGCATTCCGTTCTTGGCCGCCAAGATACCACCCAGTGAGACCGGGTTGGGAGCGCTGGGTGATCTCTTGGCCGCTGCCGTCGACGGACGAGTTCCGTTCACGATCGGTGAGGTCAGTGAACCCTCAGGACTTGGCGCGGCGGTGTGGACCTATTCTCTGTCCCTGGGAGCCGGTGGAGCCGATACGCTGCGCTTCGCTTTTCCGGGCTCACCGGGGGAGGACTTCCCTGCCATCCAGACGAGTGCCGAGACCCAATTGGCTCAGGCAGCAGCGGCCTGGGAGGAAGCCGTGGGTCACGTGGAGATCGACATCCCGGACAGCTTCGTAGCGGACGGAGTCAAGGCATCCACAGCCTACCTGCTCCTCTCC